>JAGHEC010000019.1 GCA_021159525.1 Deltaproteobacteria bacterium
ATCGCAGATCCACGGGACGAAAGTCTTGGCAAGAACGCTCAATTGGCCTTGGCAGGCGGGTGTCCCCCGCAGATAAGTCACTCAAGAGACCAGCCCGGAGGCCCGGAGCGGAAGAAAAATCCTCCTGGCCCGGCACTAGGTTCACTGTTATCCCCCTAAGTATTGAGCTGATACGTTTAATTCCCTGCTGCTTGCGGCAGGGTAGTTCATTCAGCGTTTCTGAAGATAGTACTTGTCAATCCTGTCCAGCGTGCTGATGTACTGGTCCTGGAATTCGAGTTCGGGATGGTGCATCAGCTCTTTTTTCAGCGCCTTGACATAGGGCGCCACATCCAGCCCGTAGGTGTTTTGTCCCAACCGGTCCGCCTGGTAAATAATCAATACACAATAATAGCTGAGCAGAAGCCGAATCTGCATGGGCCGACGGAAGAGGTAGCACCTTCCGCCCGCTGTATTGAGGAAAAAACCGGCATAGCGATAGATTGCTCCAAACGGAGGCCGCACGCCGCCCGGGTTAGGGCATTCATCCCCCAGCATGAGCCACCGATAGAAGGTCTCCATATCATACTCCAGGGCGCCGGCTTCGCTCCCCATGACCGCCTTGATGACGCTCAGGTCCCTCAGGTCCAGGGCGCGCGAAAAAAAATAGATGTTGGTGAGGAGCATGTTCGGGTCAAAGCCCTCCCCGGCCGGCTGCGGGGGCCGAGCCGCCAACCGGTTGATAATTCCGGCAAAATAAGAATAGGCGTCCTGATCCAAATTAAATTGCCGAAAGCAGCGCCTTTCATTGACGGACTCAAAAAAGTCCCGGACATGCTGATCAATAACCACACAGTAGGCCTTTTGTTCGGGCTCTCTCTTTCTATCCGGCGGTCCCTGCTCTGCCTCAAAAAACAGCTCCTCGATGGGTCCCCGGGCTGCCACTTCCTCCTGCCGGGCCATCCGGGCCTTTTTAATGGGAAATGTCTCGGGTTCTGCAGGGCCTGTTCCGGTCCGTTTAGGAGCCCCTTCTTCACTTTTTTCAGGAGCACCCTGCGTTTTTTCTTCCGGCCTGGTCCCGGTCACCCGGGCGTCCCTGGAAACAGGGGGCTTCTGCCCAGAGCCCGTGTTTTGGGCTGTCAACCTTTCGTCTGTCTCCGGTCCGGATCTCGTGCACCAGTAAAAGCCAAGGCCTGCCAGTATGACGACCACCGGAATGATCCACCACCAGATGCGGCTCCCCTTGTTTGTGGCCATGCCATCTTCTCCTGTAATCCAGTTGTGTTTTGATGAATCAAAAGTAATAGCTCAATAAATAGGGGCAGAAGGGTTTTTCTGACGTGACTGCCGGGAGGCCCGGAGCAGAAGAAAAATCCTCCTCCCACGGCACTACGTTCACTGTTATCCCCCGAATTATTGAGCTGATACAATCAAAACGGATTTCCGAGGCTTATGGACCCTCCGTCAGCCTGTATTTTTCCTGGCCTTCCTCATACAGGTCATTTCCGAGAACGTCATTGACCACCACCGCGGGCATCTTGTCCACCTTCAGTTCCCGAATGGCCTCCGGACCCAGCTCTTCGTAAGCCACCACGCGGGCCCCGATGACAGCCTTTGCCATGAGGGCCCCGGCCCCCCCGATAGCAGCCAGATAAACGGCCTTGTACCGGACCATGGCCTCGATGACCTCCCTGGAGCGTTTCCCCTTCCCGATCATAGCCTTGAGGCCCCGCTCCAGGAGTCCGGGGGCATAAGGGTCCATCCGGTAACTCGTTGTCGGGCCCGCGGCGCCGATGACGCGACCCGGCGGGGCCGGGGACGGGCCCACATAATAAATGACCTGCCCCGCGATGGGGATCGGCAGCTCTTTTCCTGCCCCCATCAGCTCCATGAGCCTGCGGTGGGCCGCATCCCTGGCCGTATAGACAATCCCGCTGATGGCGACGCGGTCCCCTGCCCTGAGGGATTCCACATCCTTGTCAGACAGGGGGGTGGTAAGATGATGTTCGACATCCATAACTCTCTCCCTGAGCATTTAATAAGCTGAAAGCATGTCAGCAGTCCCGCATCCGATCATCCAACCATCCAGATTCGAGATCAGAGAACAATTTCCACGTGCCTGCTTGCGTGACATTGAATATTGACGGCCAGGGGCAGACTGGCAATATGACAGGGCATCATGAGGATATGGACCGCCAGGGAAGTCACCCTCCCCCCGAGCCCCTGCGGGCCGACCCCGGTCCTGTTGACATCTGTCAGGAGTTCCTCTTCCATGGGGACCAGCCTGGGGTCCGGATTGGGGGACCCCAGGGGCCTGAGCAGCGATTTTTTGGCCAGGATGGCTGATTGTTCGAAATCTCCTCCAATGCCCACACCGATAATGGTGGGTGGGCATGGATTGGGGCCTGCCTCCGCCACGGTCTGAACCACCTTTTCCTTGACCCCGGCCCAGCCCGCAGAAGGAGGGAGCATGAAAAGCCGGCTCATGTTTTCGCTGCCCCCGCCCTTGGGCACCATCCAGATCCTGAGGCGATCGCCGGGGACCAGGCTGAGATGCACTATAACCGGGGTGTTGTCGCCGGTATTTTTTCGAGTAAAGGGATCGCACACGGATTTTCGCAGAAATCCCTGCTCATACCCTTTCCGGACCCCCTCTTCAAGGGCCTGGTACAAATCCCCGATCACCCTTGCTTCCCGGCCCAGTTCCACAAAAAGGACGGCCACCCCGGTGTCCTGACAAATGGGGATTCTTTCTTCCCTGGCAATGCGGGCGTTTTCCAGGAGTTTTTTCAGGATATCCCTTCCCACCTCCGATTCTTCAAGCCCGACCGCCCGCTCCAGGGCCTCCATCACATCGCGGCCCAGTTCAAGATTGGCCCGGATGGCCGCATCGCTTACCGCATTCACAATGCTCTCAGCACGTATCTCTCGCAAAGGATCCTCCATAAATGAGATTCAAGACTTTAATTACATTAAAAAAAGGAAAGCCAAAATGCAAACAAAAATCGTAACCGTTCACGGGGACTTGAGGATCTCATTGAGCTGTTACGTGATGCGGACAATCCTGAATTTGACCAAAAATCACGTGTGAACGGTTACCAAGAATCTATGCCAGGCCTGTGCCGGAGCATTGGTTACTCCTTTTAAATAGCCTGACAATGTGTTAATGTAACACGTCAACATGTAGGGGGAAGCCTTCTGATTTCCGATGTCCGCCAAAATGATGCAAAAGACAAGTGCCTGTCATTCCAGTACATCTCTGCATACGGCGTGATAAAATCGGATCTCGTGTTAAAGAAGGCGGCTGCCCCGGCTTATTGAGAAGATATATGTTAACAGCGTATGCGGCATAGAATAAAGGGCCGTTGGCCCGACACAACAACTTTATCCGGATTGAAGTAACATGCGTATTATATTTTTTGCTGGAAAAGGCGGGGTCGGCAAGACCAGCGTGGCCTCTGCCACCGGGATCAAGGCGGCCCGGGCAGGCAACAAGACCCTGGTTATGTCCCTGGATGTAGCCCACAGCCTTGCCGATATATTTGACCTTGAAAAAAGCCTGCTGGATAAAAACAAGGGTAAGCCGATCCAGGTGGGAAAAAATCTGTGGATCCAGGAGCTTGACATTCAGGAAGAGATCGAAAAGAACTGGGGAGACATCCATAAATACCTCTCCACCCTGTTGAACACCACGGGCCTGGATGAGATCCTGGCCGAGGAGCTGGCCATCCTCCCGGGCATGGAGGAGGTCAGCCTTCTTCTTTATCTCAACCGGTATGTCCGAACAAGGCGTTTTGATGTCATCCTCCTGGATTGCGCACCCACTGGCGAATCGCTCAGGTTCATCAGCATCCCCACCACACTCGAGTGGTATATCAAGAAAATATTCAAGATGGAAAGGACCATCGCCAGGTACGCCCGGCCTGTAGCCAAGCGTCTGTACAATGTGCCCCTTCCGGGGGAAGACTATTTTGACGCCATTGAATCGTTGTTTGAGCGACTCCAGGGCGTCGAGGGCATTCTGGTGGACCCCGAACCGACCACCGTGCGGCTGGTTGCCAATCCTGAAAAGATCGTGCTCAAGGAGACCCAGCGGGCCTTCATGTATTTTTCCTTATACAAAATGAATACGGACGCGATTATCATGAACCGCATCCTGCCGGAGAGCGTGAGCGATGAGTATTTTGAGGAATGGCGGAATCGCCAGGGCGAATATATCCGGCAAGCCGAGGCCTACTTCAGCCCCATCCCCATCTTTCCCGTAGATCTGTTCAGGGGCGAGATATTGGGCAAGAAAAGGCTGGCTTCCCTGGCCGATCAGATATACGGCAACAAAAATCCCCTGGGCCGTTTCTTTGACGGCAAGCCTTATTCACTGATCAAGGCCAACGGCAAATATCAGTTGACGATCAAACTGCCCTTCATCCAGAAAAATGACGTTGATCTCCACAAGGTGACCGATGAACTGATTGTCCGGATCGGGGCCTTTAAACGGCACATCCCGCTCCCCAGGCAGGTAGCTGCCACGACCTCGGTCAGCGCCAGACTGGACGGCACGGAGTTGACTGTTTTGTTTGAACCTTGACCGTGATCCCTTGTCGCTTTTACCGGGAGGATGAAAACCGCTTGTATGATCTCGAAAGCCCAGGATGGGCACGGCTTCAGCCGCACAAGGAGCATAAGTCATGCGCACGGAAGCGCGGCCGGAGAAATAGCACAGTAGACGATTTCCCCCCGATTTATTGATAAGACACCATATTTATCCCCCCTCGTATCACCTCAATAATCAGGGGGATAACAGCAAACGTACCACCGGGGCAGGATGATTTTTCTTCCGCTCCGGGCCTCCGGGCTGGTCTGAGGCGCCCAAAGCGAGCGAAGAAGAGACCGGGCCTTCCCGGCAGTCGCGTCAGAAAAACCCTTCTGCCCCCATTTATTGAGCTGTTACTCAGGGTTGGCGCTTTCACATTGATTGGAATGAACAGGAGGTAAATCATGGCAAAAACAAGTCGAAATGACAACAACGAACAGATGGTATGTCCAATCGGCAGGTTTTTTGCGAGGCTTGAAGCTGCCGGCCGCGGCAAGTCCAAGTTTAAACAACACCTTTCCCAGTCCCGGATCGAGTTTCTCAAGGCCTTCAGAAGCCTCATCGACGAATGTATAGAGGCCCTGGAAAAGGGAGGAGTTGCCAGGGGACAGAAAAAGGCCAGTCGCATCAAGGTGGAATAAGTTCCAGTTAACCATTGAACATAATTGAAAGGTAACCGTTCACGGGGGCTTGAGATCTCCCTCATACATTGATATGAGAAAATCGCATCAGCTCAATAATTGGGGGGATAACAGCGACCGTGTACCACCGGGGCGGGAGGATTTTTCTTGTGCTCCGGGTCTCCGGGCCGGTCTGAGTCGAGCGAAGCGAGCGAAGAAGGGACGGCGCCCTCCCGGCAGTCGCGTCAGAAAAACCCTCCTGCCCCGGGTTATTGAGCTGTTACGTGAGGCGGACAATCCCAAATTTGACCAAAAATCACCTGTGAACGGTTACATTGAAAGAGAGGAAATCAGCCAATTGGAGATTGCCAGCATCAAGGGATTCAGAGACATCCTTCCTGAAGAAACAAGGGCGTGGCACTGGATCGAGGCCAGGGCAAGGCGCGTATTGGAGGCCTTCGGCTTTCAGGAGATCAAGACTCCTGTTGTGGAGAAGACCGAGCTTTTCAGCCGGAGCATCGGTCAGGAGACCGACATTGTGTCAAAGGAGATGTACACCTTTGCCGATAGAAAAGGCCGCAGTCTGACCCTCCGGCCCGAGGCCACGGCATCGGTAGTAAGGGCCTACATTCAGAACAGACTCTATCAGGCATACCCCGTGCAGAAGCTGTACAGCATCGGCCCCATGTTCCGGCACGAACGGCCCCAGAAGGGACGGTTCCGGCAGTTTCATCAGATCAACGCCGAGCTCTTCGGCGACCCGGGGCCCGGGAGCGACGCGGACATGGTTGTCATGGCTGTTTTGTTATTCAGGTCCATCGGACTTGAAGACGTGTCCCTCAACCTCAACTCCCTGGGCTGTTCCGACTGCCGGCCGGCGTTTAGAAAAGCGCTCATGGATTACCTGTCAGATAAAAAGATCCATCTGTGCGAAGATTGTCAGCGCCGGGCCGAAACCAATCCCTTGAGGGTCTTTGATTGCAAGGTGGAAACATGCCAGGAGGTGGTTTTTGAGGCCCCAGCCATTGACCGGTTTCTGTGCCGGGCGTGCCAGGCCCACTTTGAAGGCCTGCAAGACATGCTGAACGGCCTGGAGATCCCCTTTGTCCTGAATCCGCGGCTGGTGCGGGGTCTCGATTACTACAACCGGACCACCTTCGAGGTCCAGACCGAACACCTGGGGGCACAGAACGCCGTGGCCGGCGGGGGCCGGTATGACGGCCTGGCAAGGCTTCTTGGCGGGCCGGACCATCCGGCTATCGGGTTTGCCCTTGGTTTGGAACGGGTGGCGGCCCTCATCGGCGAAGACCTCCCTCTTGAAGAAAAAGGACCCCATCTGTTCATAGCCGCGCTCGGAGGGGCTGCGGCCAGGTCCGCTTTTAAATGGGCGGCAGAACTCAGGAACAGCGGACTCTGGACGGAGTTTGACTACAGCGGGGCAGGGCTCAAGTCCCAGATGAAGAAGGCCGACCGGCTCAATGCCAGGCATGTGCTCATGGTGGGGGAAAATGAGCTCAAGAGCGGGAGGGCCGGCCTGAGGAATATGCTCACTGGCGAGCAGGTGGACGTAGAGCTGGCAGATCTGGTCAATGTGCTGAAAGAGATGCTGAAGAGAGAGCAGGATGACAAATATTGATTTATTGGGCGACTGGGTGCGGACCCATGACTGCGGCGCACTGAGAAAAGAGGACTCCGGACGGAAAGTGGTCCTGATGGGGTGGGTCAACAGCCGGAGGGACCTGGGAAACCTTATCTTTATCGACCTGAGAGACAGGGAAGGGATCACCCAGGCCGTGTTCGACCCTCAGATCAGCCCGGAGGTCCATGAAAGGGCACATATCTTACGAAATGAGTGGGTGGTGGCCCTCAAGGGGGAGGTAGCCCCCAGGCTTGAAGGCCAGGAGAACGCCCATATGCCGACCGGCGACATTGAAGTAAGGGTCACGGGGATGAAGATCCTCAATATCACCGAGACCCCTCCCTTTCAGGTGGATGGGGCCGTGGATGCATCGGAAACCCTCCGGTTGAAATACCGTTATCTGGAATTGAGGAGACCCCAGCTCTTCCGCAATTTCCGAAAACGCCACGCGATTGCCGGCGCCATTCGGAAATTCCTGGATGAGAATGGATTTATCGAGGTGGAGACCCCCTTTCTCACCAAGAGCACGCCCGAGGGGGCCAGGGATTATCTGGTCCCGAGCCGGGTCAATAGAGGTCTTTTCTACGCCCTTCCCCAGTCACCCCAGCTCTTCAAACAGCTCCTCATGGTGGCCGGTTTCGACCGTTACTACCAGATCGTTCGCTGCTTTCGAGACGAGGATCTCAGGGCCGACCGTCAGCCTGAATTCACCCAGGTGGATCTGGAGATGGCTTTTGTGAACGAAGATCAGGTCATGGCGGTCTTTGAACACATGATGGCCCGGCTCTTTGATGAGATCCTGGACCAACAAATCCCATTGCCTATCCCCCGACTCACCTACCAGGATGCCATGGAGCGGTTCGGGACCGACAGACCGGACCTCCGCTTCGGCATGGAGCTGTGTGATGTAAGCGATTTAACGGGAAAATCCGATTTCAGGGTATTCAAGGAGGCGGTCGCCTCCGGGGGGGTAGTAAAGGCCATCCGGGTGG
>JAGHEC010000309.1 GCA_021159525.1 Deltaproteobacteria bacterium
AGCTGCGGCTTCCCCCACTGATAAGTCACAAAGAGACGGCGCCCTCCCGGCAGTCCCGTCAGAAAAACCCTTCTGCCCCCATTTATTGAGCTGTTACTTTAAGAGTTCCTCATGCGCAAACAGAAATAATTGCACCCGGCTTTTTTTTGTTTCGGGTTGCAGGCGCAGGGCCTTCATGTATAATGCGCCCGATGCATGACAGGCGCCGATTTAGTTCGGACTCCCGCCATTCAAACAGCGGCGTGATTGACGTCCATGTTCGCTCCCGCGCTCTTATGCACGGCAAAAAGTAAATATTCGGGCGTTGAGGACCGGAAATACCCCTTAACATTAGATGGTTGTAAACACTAATTAGCAAAGAGCTTTCATGTTGTTCTAAAAGAACGAATCCTCTTTGCCAATGGATTGCGGGGCAGGGCCCATCAAATGAACCACGAAGGCAAAGTGAGCGACCGATATATAATAGGCATTGATTTGGGTACTACCAATTCCGCTGTCAGCTTTATTGATCTGTCTCTGGCAGCTCATAAAAGAACACCTCCTATTGAGTGTTTCATGATTCCCCAGTTCACGGGGCCGGGGGAGATCGCGGACCTCAAGGTCCTGCCTTCATTTGTGTATCTGCCCGCGGGCCACGAACTGGAAGACAAGGGTTTGGAAGGGGCCTGGACCTTTGATGGAAAAGGCTTCGCGGGCGCATTTGCCCGGGATCAGGGGGTAAAGGTCCCCGGCCGTCTTATCTCCTCTGCCAAGAGCTGGCTTTGCCACGACAAGGTAGACCGCAGGGCCTCCATCCTCCCTTGGGGTGCGGAAGATGCCACCCCGAAACTGTCGCCGGTAGCCGTGACCGCCGTCTATCTGAAACACATAAGGGAGGCATGGAACAGGAGCTCGAAAGGGGATGAGGAGGCCTGTCTGGAAAGCCAGAACGTGGTCATTACTGTGCCCGCCTCGTTTGACGAGGTGGCCCGGGACCTGACCGTGGAAGCTGCATCCCTGGCAGGCCTGAACCAGATAACCCTCCTGGAAGAACCGCTGGCCGCCTTTTACTCTTGGCTCAGCAGACACGAAGGGGAATGGGCTGAGCATGTGCAACCCGGAGAATTGATCCTGGTCTGCGACGTGGGGGGCGGAACCACCGATTTTACCCTCATTACCCTCCGGCAACGAAATGGGCAACCCGTTTTTGAAAGGATTGCGGTGGGCGATCACCTGATCCTGGGGGGCGACAACATGGATCTAGCCCTGGCCCACCGATGCGAAGCGTATTTACAGGGAGAAATCAGGGGACGGTTGCGTCTTAGCCGGTGGCAGGCCCTCTGCAATCAGTGCCGGATGGCCAAGGAAAGGATCCTCAACGATCTCTCCGAATCGGAGACCATTACCCTTGTGGGCGAAGGGAGACGGTTGATTGCTGGGACCGTTTCCACACGGCTGGCCGGGGAGGACGTCAGGTCGATTGTGCTGGACGGCTTTTTTCCTATAATCCAGCAGGGAGAATCGCTTTGTGAAAGCCCCCGGCAGGGGATGATCGAATTCGGGCTCCCCTATGCCCAGGACCCGGCCATTACCCGGCATCTCATCCGATTTTTGGAACACCAGGAGGAGTGCGTCAGGCTGATGCTGGGAAAAGAGACACCCATGCCGGACCTTATCCTGTTTAACGGCGCGGCCTTGAAGCCCCCCCGCATTCAGCAACGCATCCGGGAAGCGGTTTCCACATGGTTTAACAGGGATGAAGCTTCGGGGCCTCGAATCCTGGAGAACCCCGATCTGGACCTTGCCGTTGCCCTGGGCGCATCCTATTATGGTCTGGTAAGGAAGGGCCTCGGGGTGAGGGTAGACAGCGGGAGCCCCCGGGCCTACTACTTAGGCGTTGACACGGGCCCTGATACAGAAAGGGGGAGTGGACTTGCTTCAGGCCCCGAGAGGGCCATCTGCCTGGTGGAGCGTCACATGCCGGAGGGGACCGGGAATGCGCTGACCCATAGAAATTTCCATGTCCTGGTCAACCAGCCGGTACAGTTCTATCTGTACAGTTCCAGCTACCGGACAGGAGACCGGGTTGGTGATGTAGTGGCCGTTGACGAGACCCTGACCCCGCTCCCCCCCCTTTCGACTGTGATCAAGTTCGGTAAGAAGGCCGGGGAAACCGTAGTGCCCGTCGAGGTGAATGCTGATTATACAGAGATGGGGACCCTGGCAGTCTGGTGTCGATCCATACAAAGCCCCCACCGCTGGCGCTTGCAATTCCAGTTGCGTCAAAAGGACGCGGCTCCTGTAGCCCAGGACAGGGCGGTCTTTGAGGAAGCCGTGGTGGAGGAGGTGCTGAAAGCCGTGAGAAACGCCTTCCCCGCCAAAGGGGGGCGTCAGGAGGCAGCCCGTCTTCCCAAAACCATTGTCGGCATACTGGACCGTCCCAGGGATTCGTGGCCTCTGGGTCTGATCCGCCGCATTGCCGACGAACTTCTGGCCCTCAGTTCACGGAGAGGCCGCACCCTGGAACATGAAATCCGGTGGCTGAACCTTGTTGGTTTCTGTATGCGGCCCGGTTTTGGAGATGCCCTTGACCGGCACCGTATGGAGAGTCTGTGGAAGCTCTTCCATGGAGGGCTGTCCCACGACAAGCATGCACAGGCCCGGGCCGAATGGTGGGTCGTGTGGCGTAGGGTGGCCGGGGGCCTTTCTGCAGGCCAGCAGATAAAGGTACTTCAAGAGATATCTCCCATACTCAGGCCTGGCAAAAAGAGGATAAAGAAAAAGACGGCCCCTCAGGAGAATATGGAAATATGGATGACCGTGGCCAATTTGGAGCGGATCCCCGCCAATGAAAGGGCGGCCTGGGGAGACCTTCTCTTGGAGAGTCTCAGGCCCGGCAAGACGCGGCCCCAACATTGGTGGGCCCTGTCGCGGATCGGAGCGCGTGAGCCGCTCTACGGACCCATTGACCGGGTCGTTGCGCCACAGGTGATCGAATCCTGGATCGAGAAAATCCTGGGCGTTGCCTGGCCGGATTCCATGCCGGTCGGGGTCTGCCTGGCCCAACTGGCCCGTCTCACCGGGGATCGAAGGCGAGACCTTGATTCCGATCTGGTGCAGAAGGTCGTGGCGTGGCTTTCTCCCCATGAATGGGCTGAACCTTATATCAGAAGCCTGAAAGAGATTGTTCCAATGGACAGGCAGGAAGAGACCCTGATCTTTGGCGAATCGCTCCCGTCCGGGATCCAGTTACGCATAAAGTAACGTATTTTTGCCCGTGAGGCAGGTTCTATTGCCTTAGAGCGCCGATCACCTCTTCCACCTCCTCTTGGCTGATCATCCCGTGCCTGATAATTTCAGGCGGAGTCCGGGTGACGTCGAGGACTGTGGATCCAGTGCCCCCCGGCGTTTCACCGGCGTCAATGATCAGATCGATCTTATCGTCAAAGTAGGCCGTGACCTGGTCGGCGCGGCGACAGGGGGGGGCGCCCGAAGGATTGACGCTGGTCCCGGTAACGGCTCCCTGGATGGCCCTGGTCAGGGCAGTGGGAATAGGATGGCTGGACCATCTGATGCCAATAGTGTGGGTACCGCCGGTCAAAAGAGGAGAGATCCTTCCGGATGCCTCGAAAATAAGGGTCAATCCGCCGGGCCAGAATCGTTGGATCAAGGGAAGGGCGATTGGCGGGATACGGCCGGCATATTTTCTCAAGCATTCTGCAGAGTGGATCAGGATCAGGACCGGCCGGCCCGGGTCCCGTTGTTTGAGAAAAAAGAGCCTTTGGATGGCCGATTCATTGGCTGCATCCACTGCAAGGCCGTAGAACGACTCAGTGGGGCATGCCACTAACCCCCCGCGCAGAAGGATGCTTTTTGCTTGCTCAATGACGAGATCCTGGTCTGCGCCAGGGTCCAGATGGATAATCATTTTTGTAGCGGAATAAACGTTCGATATTGAATCGGAGGAACATCGAATGTCGACATTCACTTCCCATCCCACAAATTGACGTTTTTTGAAGCCTCTTCACTCAGCTTCCTGCGGTGCTCCTTCACTTTTTTTGCAATGTCCGGATGTTTCAGGGCCAGGATCTGGCCCGCCAAAAGCGCGGCATTTTTTGCGCCCCCGCTGCCCACCGCCACCGTGGCGACTGGAATACCCGAAGGCATCTGGACGGTGGACAAGAGCGCATCCAGTCCCTTAAAAGGGGATGAATCAATGGGTACACCGATCACCGGCAGGGTGGTGTTCGCGGCAACCGCCCCGGCGAGATGGGCCGCCCACCCGGCTGCTGCTATGATGACCTCAATGCCGCGATCGGCCGCGGAACACGCATAGTCCCGTGTCATCTCCGGGGTCCTGTGCGCTGACAGGACCCTGACCTCGTGGGACACCCCAAGATCTTTCAGGAGTTGCACGCACCCTTTCATTACCTCTGAATCAGACGCGCTTCCCATGATGACGGCTACCCGGGGCCTGTTTTCAGACATTGTTCACCTCCCGATAAATCGGCTTCTGCGGCAAGCAGACCCTTGGGTATAAGGCCTCATGCCTTGCGACTGACTTTTCGTGCCTTATGCCTTCGCCATACCGATGAGGGGGTACACAACCATCCCTGCCAGCCAGGCGATATCCTCCGCCGAGAGGATCTTGGAGATATTGCGGTCAAACAGAATGGTCCCTTCCGGCGGAAACTCATCATCCCCGCGCCAGAGTATCAGGGCCACAGGGACATGGGGAAAGGCCTGCACCCGTACCGACACGTCTCCCTCATTCATGGGGATTGCGCCGTAGCGCTCGACCGCCAGCTTCACCATGAGTTCGGGTTGGTTTCCAAAAACCTGCACCATGGGATTTTTGGCCCTGCGCACAAAGGCATCAAGATAAAACTTGCCGTCCGGGACCTCCTGATAGGCAATCCATTCATCCGCGGGCGTGAGGCCTTTGGCCCCTTTCAGATAATGCAAGAGCAGGACCTGTTCCTGAAGGGGAGGTTCCTCGCCCGATTCCTTAAAGCAGATGTCGAGTTCCGGCCAGGTGACGGTTATATCTCTGGCCAGAAACTCGAGACCGATATATGCCTTCCCGTTGGCATCCGCTTCAAATGAAGCGCCGCTTAGATCCGCAATACGCTTGGGGTTTTTTTCCGCCAGGTCTGTCCTTGCCAATTCGGCAGCCTTCTTGTAATCGTCTATTCTTGCCATTGTATATCCTCGGAAAAATAATCAGCGGCCCATGCCAAGCCGCTTGTTTTGTGTTATAGTCATGATTAGCCGTTGATTTCAAGTCAATTCTTTCGGCATTGCCGTTTCGTAACCGTTCACGGGGTCTTGAGATCTCCCTGATACACTGATATGAGAAAATCGCATCAGCTCAATAATTGGGGGGATAACAGCGACCGTACCACCGGGGCAGGAAGATTTTTCTTGTGCTCCGGG
>JAGHEC010000295.1 GCA_021159525.1 Deltaproteobacteria bacterium
CCAATTGAGCGTTCTTGCCAAGACTTTCGTCCCGTGGATCTGCGATGGCAGAAGGAAGTAACATGGGTAACAAGGCAATGGCGGGCAGGCTTGCCCCTTTGGCATTCCCGACTTCGTCGAGCTGCGGTTTCCCCCACTGATAAGTCACAAAGAGACGGCGCCCTCCCGGCAGTCGCGTCAGAAAAACCCTCCTGCCCCGGGTTATTGAGCTGTTACGTTTGTATGGCCTTTTTCGGTTCCAGTCAGGAGCAATAAAGAGCCGGTTCAGTTCCTTCTATTGGCTGCCATGCCGGCTGCCATCGAGATAGCGGCCTTTAGGCTGGAGGGATCGGCCTTCCCGGTTCCGGCGATGTCGTAGGCCGTGCCGTGATCCACCGAGGTCCGGATGATGGGAAGGCCCAGCGTTATGTTGACCGCATCAGAGAAATGGAGCAGTTTCAGCGGGATGAGCCCTTGATCGTGGTACATGGCGACCACCGCGTCATACGCCCCGGATGCGGCCCCGTGAAACAGGGTGTCGGCCGGAAAAGGACCTTCCGCCCGCATGCCCTGTTTCCTGGCCTTGTCTACAGCCGGGGCAATTATAAGTGCCTCCTCATCCCCGAACAGGCCCCCCTCGCCCCCGTGGGGATTGAGGGCCGCAACCGCGAGACGGGGTCTGGGCAGATTGAAATCCCGCCTCAGGGCCTCTTCGGTAATCCGGATTGTCTTGAGCACTCGGTCCACGGTCAGGAGGTCCGGCACATCCCTGATTGCGCAGTGGATGGTAACGAGGGTCACCCGAAGCCGCTCGCCCGCCAGCATCATTACCACATCCGGCGTATTTGTGAGATGGGCAATCATCTGTGTGTGTCCTTCAAAGGCGTATCCTGCCTTGTGCATGAGCGCCTTGCTGATGGGACAGGTAACCATGGCCGCAATATCGGCCCGCAGGGCCATTTCCGCGGCACGGAAGATAGCGGCCACCATGGCCCGGCCCCCGGCGACCGTCGGCCGGCCCGGCTGAATCGCGCTGTCCCCCAATTCAGAAACGGCTATCAGGTCAATCGCTCCGGGATTTCCTCGGGCTTCACCTGGTTTCCGGATCACATTCAGGGTCAGTCCGCGGCCTGTCCTGTTGCAATAATCCAACAGGGCTGTTGACAGAATTCCTGCATCCCCCAGGACCAGAGGCCGGCAGGACTCATGGATTGTCGGGTCGGCAAGACCTGCGACAATGATCTCCGGGCCGATCCCCGCTGGATCGCCCATGGTAATTCCTATAAGCGGCCGAGTGTCCAAGGCTTCGCCTCAATATGGAAAAAGGTTTATGTTCTATTCGATGCAACTGTTTCAAGGGGTATCAGCTCAATAATTAGGAGGATAACGGCGCCCTCCCGGCACTCGCGGCAGAAAAAGGCATCTGCCTCTATTCATTGAGCTGTTACTTCAAGGGGATCGTGAAGAGGTGTTCGTCCGCGTTTCTCACGCCATGCCAATTTCTTCCGTCAAGACCTCCTTAAGAATGGAGACCTCGTGACTTTCCACGATCTCGGCCCACCTCTGCATGAACTGCATCATTTCCGGATCAGCCGGCATCCGGTCCATCAATGTCTCCATGCGGGCAAGACTGTCCCAGTCGCTGACAAAGGTCAGGGTCTGCACGCCATCGCCGCCGCTGATATAGGTGTACGTCCTGAAAGAAGGATATCCATTTTTTTCAGTCAATTCCTTATAGGTTTTAAGTATCTTGCCCGCCTCTCTCCACTTGCCGGGGGCAAATTTCACTTTTTCGATAACTTTGACCTTCATAAATTCCTCCAGTGCGGTAAGGGGTTGCCTGGTCGTTTCCGTGGCGTCCCGCACCCTGGCGGGGACCATAGCCGCATGTTTGTCCCGGAACCTAACAGTTTTGCGGTCCGGTCTCAAGGGAAAAACAACTGTCTTGCCGAACACTTTCAGGGCCCCAAGATTCTATCCACTACCTGCTTGATCCTGGCGAAATGCGTCCCCTGCCAGTAGATCCGGTCACATCCGCTGCAATATGCATAATCATTGCAAAAGGCCCTGACCTTCGGGGGGATCCTGTCATAGACGCTTTCTTTTGTCGTCTTGACAAGGGGAGTGTTGCACACAAGGCACCTTGAAAAAGGCGCGATGGCCTCTTTCAATGAAAGAAGATGAATGATTTGGCGGATCTGCTGGACGGTTGTTCCTGGCCGTATGAATATCCCCCGCGTTACGTCCCGGCGCTTGAGGAGCTTTTGACTCCTGGTTAGGATGGTCCGTTTCTCCTGGTTGGATATGCGGGTGATCTCGCGCGGACACAGGGTGAGGTCGCAATGGACATCCAGCCCGAGGGCCCGCATATATTTTACAATGTTCCCGATGTTGGTGTCTGCAATAAACCGGGTTTCTCTGAGGGGCAGATCTCTCAAATGGGTCGCCGCCCGGATATCGAGGGACTCAAACACCGGATAGACGCTGATCCGGTCCCCGTCCTGAAGGATGTATGCAAAATCCACGGAGATGCCGTTGATCAGGATGAGGTCCACCTCGGTGTGGGGTACGCCCAGGGCCTCGATCATGTCCTTGACTGACTCTCTCCCCTTGAACGCGATTTCAAAATCCCGCTTTCGCCGTCCTGCCGGCAGGAAATCGTTCAGCTCTTCATAGAATCGGAATGTGGCTGTCGGCATATACTCTGCTCGTCCTGGCATGTGTGTCCGGTTTTTTGTCCTGAAAAGAAAAAAAATGGCTGTAAGCATTCACATAAGGCAACCGTTCACGGGGGCTTGAGATCTCCCTGATACACTGATATGAGAAAATCGTATCAGCTCAATACGTAGGGGGATGACAGCGGACGTAG
>JAGHEC010000070.1 GCA_021159525.1 Deltaproteobacteria bacterium
GGCCTAAAGAAAAGGATTTCCTTTCTCTTTTTCAGATTCTGGCTTCAACCGCGGTTCAGGGAAAAGCAGAAAACATCCCGCCCAACCTGGCGGGCGATACAATACGAGCCATTCTGCAGGGGCTTCCCTATCCTCAAACGCTTTTGCAAGCGGTCATCCGGCGCCTTCATGCGGAACATACGGTGACTCATGCTCGCGCTGCCCTGGTCAAGGCCCGCATCAATCGCTCGACACGCTTCAAGAACCCAAACGTACAGGAGGAATTGACAATGAGTCTCGATAAACACAACGCCAACACCGGCTACAGGCTTGGACGACTGTTCGCGGTCCTTGAAAAGATCCAGCAGGAAGCCAATCCCGGCATCAATGCCACTATCCGCGATAAGTTCTACGCATCGGCATCCGGCACACCGGTTGCGGTATTCGGCAATCTCATGCGGCTGAAAAACCACCATCTGAGCAAGTTGGAAAACCCGGGACGCCGGATATTTTTTGAGAGACTCATCGGGGGCATTATGGATGGCATCGATGCATCCCCAGGCTTTCCAACTCATTTGATTCTTGAGGATCAGGGCCGTTTCGCCATCGGTTATTATCATCAGATGCAGGCCTTTTATACGAAGAAAATGAATGATAACGAATTGACCGACAAGGAGGAAGGAAAATGAGCGAAATGATTCGG
Source organism: Deltaproteobacteria bacterium (assembly GCA_021159525.1). Lineage (GTDB taxonomy): Bacteria > Desulfobacterota > DSM-4660 > Desulfatiglandales > Desulfatiglandaceae > AUK324. The sequence goes on from JAGHEC010000070.1 coordinate 683, forward strand.
AACCGTTATGATTTCACATTGATTTTTGATGTCCGGGACGGTAACCCCAACGGAGATCCTGATGCGGGCAATTTGCCCAGGATTGATCCGGAAACCGGTCATGGCCTTGTCACAGATGTGTGTCTTAAGCGGAAAGTCCGCAACTATGTCCAACTCACTAAAAAGGAACAACAGGATTTTGATATTTACATAAAAGAGAAAGCGGTCCTTATCAGAGCACACGAAGAGGCATACAACGCCATTGGCGCCGGCAACCTCCTGAAGGGAAATGATAAAAAGAGAAAAGGGGGAGACAAAGTCGGGGAGGCCCGCCAATGGATGTGCAAGAAGTTTTACGACGTCAGGACTTTTGGAGCGGTTATGTCCCTGGGAATCAATTGCGGGCAGGTTCGCGGTCCCGTCCAAATGACCTTCGGCCGTTCAGTGGACCCGGTTGTCACACTTGAACATTCAATTACCCGCATGGCGGTCGCCACTGAAGCAGAGGCGGAGAAGCAGCAGGGCGATAACCGCACTATGGGCCGCAAAAACACCATCCCCTATGGTGTCTATGTTGCGCATGGATTTGTATCGGCCTATCTTGCCAACCAGACCGGCTTCAATGAAGATGATCTCAATCTCTTCTGGGATTCCCTCTGCAATATGTTTGAACACGACCGGTCGGCCGCCCGGGGTTTGATGTCCACACAGAAGCTGGTCATCTTCAGGCACGACTCGGAACTTGGCAACGCGCCCGCCCACGAACTCTTCAAACGTGTCAAGGTAACTCGAAAGGATACAAACAAATCTCCTCGCAGTTTCGATGATTATAGCTTTGCCGTCGACAGGGAGGGGCTTCCATCGGGGGTCAGTATTATCACCCGTCCATGAAGGCCGAGAGGGCGGGTTTACCGAGAGACTCTACAAGGCCCGGATGCAGACGCGGGGCCGGAGGCCCAGGCCATGAACTATACGGAAGATGATCTCTTGCCGCTGTCGGGTTTGCAGCATCTGGCGTTTTGCGAGCGCCAGTGCGCCCTGATCCACATTGAGCAGGCGTGGGCTGAAAACCTTTACACCGCGGAGGGGAGGATCTTGCATGAGCGGGCGCACAATCCGGATCAAATCTCCAGAAGGGGTATCCGGGTCGAGTACGGCATGCCCCTGCGGTCCCTCCGCCTGGGCCTGATTGGTAAGGCCGACGTGGTGGAATTTCATCGAAGCAGTGCCGCAACCGGAGAAAAGTGGGTTCCTTTTCCGGTGGAGTACAAGCGCGGCAGGCCCAAAAAGGCCGATGTGGACCGGATTCAGCTGTGCGCACAGGCCATTTGCCTCGAGGAGATGCTGGGCGTGGATGTGCCTGCGGGCGCGTTGTTCTACGGCAAAACCCGACACCGGAAGGACGTGATTTTCAAGCCTGCCTTGAGATCGGGAACAGAACAGACGGCTAAACGGTTTCACGCCCTCATCGAGGCCGGGGAAACGCCAAAAGCGGTCTATGGGAAGCACTGCGACACCTGCTCTCTTAGAGACCTCTGCCTACCCGGGACCTTTGAAAAGGGTAAATCGGTTGAGCGGTATCTGATGGATGCAGCGAGGGAGACATGAAGAAGCACCTGAATACCCTGTTTGTCACCACCCAGGGCGCGTACCTGTCAAAGGAAGGGGAGACCGTGGTGGTTAGGGTCGAAAAGGAAACCCGGCTCCGGGTGCCGATACACACACTGGGCGGGATCGTCTGCTTTGGCAATGTGCTGTGCAGTCCCTTTCTCATGGGGTTTTGCGCGGAGAGAGATGTGACGATCAGTTTTCTGTCGAACTACGGGCGCTTTCTGGCCAGGGTTCAGGGACCGGTGTCGGGCAATGTGCTGCTGCGGAGGGAGCAGTACCGCCGGGCTGATGATATGGATATGTCCGCGGGGATAGCAAAATCCATATTGACAGGCAAGCTGGCCAACTCCCGCGCCGTGCTTCGGCGGGCCTTGCGCGATCATCCTGAAAAGATAGACAGGGCCTCGGTGGAAGAGGCGTCGAGAAGACTGGGCCATTCCCTGGAAAACATCCAGGCAGGCCCGCCGCTGAATACGCTGCGGGGTATCGAAGGGGAGTCGGCTCACACGTATTTCAGTGTTTTTGATCAGTTGATCGTGTCGCAAAAAGACGGGTTTTGCTTCAGGGAGAGGAACCGGCCTCCGCCCCTGGATCGTGTCAACTGCCTCCTGTCCTTCCTCTATACGCTGGTGATGCACGACGTGAGGTCCGCGCTTGAGAGCGTGGGACTCGATCCGGCCGTGGGATTTTTGCACCGGGACCGGCCCGGCCGCCCCGGACTGGCCCTTGATATGATGGAGGAATTCAGGCCCTTTCTGGCCGACCGGCTGACCCTTTCTTTGATCAACCTGAATCAGATTCAGGAAAAGGGTTTTGCCCAGAGCGAAGCCGGGGCGGTTCTGATGGGTGACGAGACAAGAAAGGCAGTGCTGGTTGCCTACCAGAAGCGGAAACAGGATGAGATCTATCATTCCTTTATTGAGGAAAAGGTCAGCATCGGCTTGTTGTTTCACATCCAGGCTCTCCTTTTGGCACGGTTTCTTCGTGGAGACCTGGATGGCTATCCCCCGTTTATCTGGAAGTAAGGTGACGATATGATGGTGGTTGTCAGTTATGATGTTTCTACCATAA
>JAGHEC010000249.1 GCA_021159525.1 Deltaproteobacteria bacterium
GCATTCTCGACTTCGTCGAGCTGCGGCTTCCCCCACTGATAAGTCACGAAACCGGGGACCCATCCGAAGGATGGGGAGTCCGAGCAAAGCGAGGACAAACCGGGGACCCATCCGAAGGATGGGGAGTCCGAGCGAAGCGAGGACAAACCGGGGACGCATCCGAAGGATGGGGAGTCCGAGCGAAGCGAGCGAAGAAGAGACGGCGCCCTCCCGGCAGTCGCGTCAGAAAAACCCTTCTGCCCCCATTTATTGAGCTGTTACGCCATAATTTTTGTTTTTTGGGAGGGGTTATGAATCACGAACATCTCAAGACGATTGCGGATCAACTGAGTCTGCCGCTTCGGCATGTGGAGGCAGCGGCCAAGCTGTTGGAGGGAGGGGATACGGTCCCCTTTATCGCACGCTATCGAAAAGAGGCTACCGGGTCCCTGGACGAGGTGGCCATCACATCCATCCGCGACACAATGGCCCAGATGGAGGCCCTGGACAATCGAAGAGACGCCATCTTGAAGTCGCTTAGGCAACGCGATCTGCTGACCGAAGACCTGGAAGAGCGGATTCTGTGCGCCGGGACCCTGACGGAACTGGAGGACATGTATCTTCCCTTCAGGCCCAAACGCCGTACCCGGGCCACCATCGCCAGGGAGAAGGGCCTGGAGCCCCTGGCAGCCCTCATCTTTGAACAGGAGGGCAACACAGACCCGGTCGCGGCCGCAGGCCAGTATATTAACCCGGAAAAAGAGGTGACAACCCCGGAGGAGGCCTTGGCCGGGGCCCGGGATATCATGGCCGAGTGGATCAACGAGGATCAGACGGCCCGTGAACGGATGCGGTCTCTGTACATGGAGAAGGGGGTGTTTTGCTGCAAGGTGATTCCGGGAAAAGAAACAGAAGGGGCCAAGTTCAGGGACTATTTTGACCGGGAGGAACCAGCGGCCACCGCGGCGTCTCACCGGATCCTGGCCATGCGGCGCGCAGAAAAAGAGGGCGTCATTGACCTTAGGATCGAGCCCCCTGAGGAAGAGGCCCTGGCCATCCTGGAAGGGATCTTTGTAAAGGGTGCGTACCCCGCATCATTGCAGGTTAAGGAGGCGGTGCGCGACAGCTACAAGCGGCTTCTCTCTATTTCCATGGAGACCGAGACCCGGCTTGAGACCAAGAAGCGGGCCGATGAGGAGGCCATCCGTGTATTTGCAGACAACCTTAGGGAGCTCCTCCTGACCCCGCCCCTCGGCCGGAAACGCGTCATGGCCATTGATCCGGGAATCCGCACCGGATGCAAGGCGGTCTGCCTCGACCGCCAGGGCAAACTGTTGCACACGGAAACCATCTTTCTGTTCAAATCGGAGTCTGCAAAGGAGGCTGCGGCCGAGGCCATCCGTGAAATGGTGAAGACATACGCGGTGGAGGCCATTGCCATCGGGAACGGAACCGCCGGGAGGGAGACCGAGGCCTTTGTCCGCTCCCTTTCCTTTTCCGGAGATATCCCGGTGGTGCTGGTCAATGAGAGCGGGGCCTCCATTTATTCCGCGTCAGAGGCGGCAAGGGAGGAGTTCCCGGATCTTGATTTGACCTATCGGGGGGCTGTATCCATTGGAAGGCGGCTCATGGATCCCCTGGCCGAACTGGTGAAGATCGATCCGAAATCGATCGGGGTGGGCCAGTATCAGCACGACGTGAATCAACCGGCCCTGAAGCGGAGCCTGGACGATGTGGTCACAAGCTGCGTCAATGCCGTGGGCGTGGATGTGAACACGGCCTCTCATCAGCTCCTGGCCTATGTCTCGGGTCTGGGTCCCCATCTGGCCCGGAATATCGTGGCCTATCGCGATGCCCATGGCGCCTTTTCCTCCAGGGAGAAGCTAAAAGAGGTGCCCCGTCTGGGTCCCAAGGCCTTTGAACAGTGCGCCGGATTTCTTCGGATCCGGGACGGGGAGAACCCCCTGGATGCCAGTGCGGTTCATCCGGAATCATACGGCATTGTGGAGGCCATGGCCTTGGATCTGGGCGTGGCTGTGGCCGAGCTCCTGATCAATGACCGGGTCCGGGGCCGAATCGATCCAAACCGATATGTGACTGATAGCGTAGGGCTTCCCACCCTGACCGATATCCTCACCGAACTGGCGAGACCCGGGCGGGACCCCCGCCGGGACTTTGAGGTCTTTACCTTCAAGGAAGGAGTGGAGCGCATGGAGGATCTGCGACCAGGCATGCGTCTTCCGGGCGTGGTCACCAATGTTACCAACTTCGGGGCCTTTGTGGATATCGGTGTGCACCAGGACGGTCTGGTCCATATCAGTGAATTGGCGGACCGGTTTGTGAAAGACCCCAATGAGGTGGTGAAGGTCCACCAGCAGGTGACGGTCAGGGTCTTGGATGTGGATCCGGAGCGTCGCCGGATCGGGCTTTCCATGAAAGGGGACGGGGCCGGTCAACCGGAAAAGGGGAGAAGGGACGCAAAGCCGGTCTCCGGGGGGACCCGGGTCAACACACCGAGGAAGCGCCGGCCCATGCCGTTCAACAATCCGTTTGCCAAAACATTCAATGGATAGGGGTCGATAGGTGTCAGCTCAATAATCAGGGGGCTAACGCATCAGCTCAATAATTTGGGGGATAACAGCGACCGTGCCACCGGGGCAGGAAGATTTTTCTTGTGCTCCGGGCCTCCGGGCTGGTCTCTTCAGTGACTTATCTGCGGGGGACACCCGCCTGCCAAGGCCGATTGAGCGTTCTTGCCAAGACTTTCGTCCCGTGGATCTGCGATGGCAGAAGGAGGTAACATGGGTAACAAGGCAATGGCGGGCAGGCTTGCCCCTTTGGCATTCTCGCATTCGTCGAGCTGCGGCTTCCCCCAC
>JAGHEC010000464.1 GCA_021159525.1 Deltaproteobacteria bacterium
AGCCTGCCCGCCATTGCCTTGTTACCCATGTTACTTCCTTCTGCCATCGCAGATCCACGGAACGAAAGTCTTGGCAAGAACGCTCAATTGGCCTTGGCAGGCGGGTGTCCCCCGCAGATAAGTCACTGAAGAGACCAGCCCGGAGCACAAGAAAAATCTTCCTGCCCCGGTGGTACGGTCTCTGTTATCCCCCCAATTATTGAGCTGATGCAATGATGCTTGCCTGTGCTGAAAGGCACCTCTACTTGTGTTTGTCCATTTGGTGCTGTCTTAACACGTTTTTGCACGCGAGTGAACAAGAATCTGTACAAATTCTACGGCTTGACTCACACGGTTCTCATCGCTATATTCCCTGATTCAAAAACCCAAAACCCGAAACCCGGCCAAGATCCCTCCGAGGTTGCGAGTCCGGTCGGGGGTGGAACGATCTGCGCATGACACATCAAAACGATTTGGAAAAGGCCAATTTCAAATTCCTGTTGGAAGGAGAGGGCTTGGACCGCATACAGGACAGGCTCAAGGTGATCGACGTCTTTATGGGAACCAAGGCCCACATTACCCTGGAGGAGATACTGGACCTCTTGAGAGAAGCGGGCCATAATCTGGACCCAATGTTTGTAACCAACTGCATGAACTGGATGGTGGAGTGGGGATTTGCCCAGAAAAAGCAGTTCGAGGAGCAGCCGATCCGGTATGAGCATCGCCATCTGGGGAAGCACCATGACCATTTGATCTGCGCCAAGTGCGGCAAGATCGTGGAATTTAGAGATGAAACCATTGAAAGGCGTCAGTTGGAGGTGGCGGCAGCACATGGGTTCCATATGCTTCAGCACCGGCTGGACATCTACGGCCTGTGCTCCGACTGCCTCTCCAAGCGCCAGCGATTTTTGCCCCTGGCTGCGGCCAGGTCTGGAGAAAGGGTGGTGATCCGGGAGATTGCCGGCGGCAGGACCCGCAGGGCACGGCTCGCGTCCATGGGCCTCCGTCCGGGCGATGTCATAGAGGTCATTTCCAACAGCGGAGAGGGAAGGCTGATCCTGGGCCATGGCCATGCCCGGCTCGCAGTGGGCAGGGGGTTTGCCCAGGTGATTATGGTGGCCCTGGATGAGGATGCTCAGGCCTGACGGGCTTCATGCAGCCTTTTGGAGGATCTCTCTCAATCGGTCTCTAATGCCGCGGATAAGTTTTTCGCCGCTGCTCCGATAGGCGTAACAGGCCTTTTCCTCAGGCGTCACCGCCTCAGGGGCGTGGCGCAGTTTGAGCTTGACCACGGCCAGACGGTCATCCAACAGGAACCGCCGGTAGATGAGGCGCAAAACAGGGAATCGAAACTCCCTCTCGCTGATGGAAGCGGCCCAGTCCACGATGTAGGGCCGTCCATCCTCGCCCAGCAGTGTGTTGGGGGCCCGCTTGAGATCACAGTGGGCCAGCCCCCTCTGGTGACAGCGGCCTATCAAGTTTCTCAGCTCGTCAAAAAAAGAGGGTGACAGCCTCAATTCCTGTTCCAGGTTTTCCAGACTCCGCCCCGGAATCTCCTCCACTGCCAGGGATATCCCGTCAATCACCCCGTAACATTTCGGAATCCCCTGTATCCCCTTCAGCCTCCTGTAGGCCTTTGACTCCCGCCATATAAGGAAACGGCCCACCGTATTTCTGAAGACAAATCCGTTATTCCTGAAGTCTTTGACCACCACCCGCGTCCCCCTCGCCTCCACACGCCAGATGGCAGGCCGCGTGCTGGAGCTCTCCCTCAACAGAAACCGAGACCCCTGTCGAATATCTGCAATGTCCGGGGTTGTATCATCCATGAGCGGTTCAGGCTGTTTCATCGGTATGATATTTGAAATAGGCCGCACATGTGCCTTCACTCGAAACCATACAGGGCCCGACCGGCGTGCGCGGGGTACAAACCTTTCGAAAAAGCCTGCAATCAACGGGTCGGGCCGCGCCTTTCAGGATGTCGGCACACAGGCATCCGGCAGGTTCTTTGGCCGGGGGGACCTGCACGTCAAACCGTCTGCGGGCATCATGTGCGGCATAGGCTTCACGGATCTTCAGGCCGCTTCCGGGGATGATCCCCAATCCCCGCCACGGTGAATCACAGGGCTCAAATACCTGATCCATCAGGGCAAGGGCCGCGGGATTCCCCTCGGGACATGCCCCCCGCAGATACTGAATCTCCACGTCCGCCCTCCCCTTTTCCACCTGCTCCACCAGCATGAGCACCCCCTCCAGAATGTCCACCGGCTCAAACCCGGTCACCACACACGGGATGTGATAACGCCCGGCAACCCTCTCATAAGAGGATATGCCGATGATGGTAGTAACATGGCCCGGACAGATAAACCCGTCGATGGCCAGGTCCCCGCCGGCAAGCAGGGCATCCATGGCCGGGGGGAGGAGCTTGTGCGCTGAAAGGACCGAAAAGTTGGTCAAGCACTGTTCATGGGCCGTGCGAATGGCCGCTGCAACCGTGGGGGCCGTGGTTTCAAATCCAATGCCCAGAAAAACCACCTCGCGATTTGGGTTGTCGGCTGCCAGGCCGAGGGCATCCATAGTGGAGTAGACCATTTTGACCGTAGCCCCTCCGGCCTGTTCGTTTTGAAGAGAGGATGCACTCCCCGGAACCCTGAGCATATCTCCAAAGGTCGTTACCATGACGCCAGGGGTCTGGGCCAGTTTCACTGCCCGGTCGATCTCTTCCATGGCGGTTACGCAGACCGGACAACCGGGCCCTGAGACCAGTTCAATATGGGCGGGCAGGAGGCTGCGGATCCCGTGCCTGAAGATGGACATGGTATGGGTGCCGCAGATCTCCATGAACCTCGCCGGCCGGCGCGAGCTGGCCCGGATCTTTCGGGAAAGGGCCAGGGCCACTTCCCTGTCCCGGTATTCATCCATGTATTTCATATGAATCCTCAAACATGCCTTTGTGCCCGGCGTGCCGCAGACCTGCGCAAACAGCTTGTCCCAGGCACAGGCCCCCGTCATTGGAAGGGACCCTGGCATGGGCGTACGCATGAAAGCCCTCTGTCTCGAGAGATCTCGCTAGGCCTGCCAGGAGCGTGGCATTCTGGAAGGCGCCGCCGCTGGCTGCCACTTGGTTAATCCCGGTCTCTTCCCTTATGTGAACACAAAGCTGTGTGAGCATGCGCAGCATGGTATTGTGG
>JAGHEC010000017.1 GCA_021159525.1 Deltaproteobacteria bacterium
CTCCCTGGATAGGTTATAGGCCCCATGAATGGAATCTATCTCAAAATATACAACGCGGCTAAGCCGTATCTTAATACGAGAGACAATGATATACACACAAATGTTTGTTACTCTTTTGCAGTAAAACTATTAAAGGCCGAAGGAGGCCAAGAACAGGTCGTTTTCCCTGCCATTATTCTTCATGACGTGGGATGGAGCCGGATTCCGCAAGAACTCCACAATAAGGCATTTGGTCCGGGTAAACATAAAGATAAAAAGCTCAATAGGATACATGAGGTAGAAGGGGCAAAAATCGCTAAAAAGATCCTGCGAGACATCAACTATGATCAAAGCCTTATTGAGAAAATCACAGACATCGTCCTGGGTCATGATTCCAGGAAAGACCCTTTGTCCCTGGACGATGCAATCGTCAAAGACTCGGATAAGCTGTGGCGCTTTTCAGATGTCGGGATGAGGGTCAGCATGAAACGTTTTGAATTGGATGCATCCTCTTATATTAGATACTTGGAAAGCCAAATCCATAAATGGTTCTTTACAAAGTACGGTAGACGCATAGCCGAACAGGAACTCCATTTCAGAAGAATGTCTCCTTTGACTTGATTGCCGCAGAACCGATCATCATGAAAGAGATCGGATCAGGAACGCGACGCGTGGTCAACGAGTTGTTCGAGAAAAACGGGCATGCCCCGAACATCCTGATGGAGACCAGCAACACGGAATTCATCAAACAGCTGGTTCAGCGGGGAGATGGAATATCCTTCCTGGTAAGGCAGTCTGCGGCTGTGGAACTGGAAGAGGGGAGGCTGGCCTCTGTCGCATTGGAGGGTTCCAAGATCTTTTTGGATGTCAGCATTGCCTATCTGAAAAATCAGCACCTGTCCCCATCGGCCCAGGCCTTTCTGGATATGCTCCGCAAGATCGCCCCGGAAAAGGCCCCGCCTCAGGGGTTCAGGTCCATTGTGGGCGATATGCTCAAAAACTGGGAACAGACAAACCTGCGCAAGGGACCCCGGTAATCCCGCCTTGCCCGCCCCTTGCGCCACGCCTGCGGACATCACGAGGGCCTTTACATGTTTCAGCCCAGACCCTCCGCGGATGATAATGGCCTGAATTTCGGCAGCGTAATCCTATCAACTACATCCTCCCACGCGACCTCCACCGGCATGTCGCACACCACCTGCTCAGGTCGGCAACCGACTATATTGGTCAGGAGGTGAGGCCCCTCATCCAGCGCCACAACGGCTACCGTATAGGGCAGGTCGCCTGCGAATCCCGGATGATACGCGACATGATAAACAGCAAAGGTGTACACCCTGCCGATTCCCTTGGAAATCAGCCGTCTGGTTTCGGTGCAATGGCACCGGGGGCAGCGATCCGAGGGCGGCCATCTGACGTGGCCGCACCCCTTGCATTGTTGAAACCTGAGTTCGTGCATTCGACAGCCCTCCCAGAAGGCCTGGTTGTCCGCATTGATCCTCGGTAGGGGTTTATCATATGACATCGGTTACCACCTCCTCAGCAGGATGCATGAATGGCTCTCCAAAATGCCCCCGTTGTCGCTTATCATGATAATTTCAGGCGATTTGGTCCGGGTTTCAGGACCCAGCTGCCGTTTTCCACACCGGCCCATGATCTGCATAGCCCCCTCGGCAATCGGGGTCAGTCCCATAAAGTAGGCCTCTGAAAGCTGGCCGCCCGAGGTATTGACCGGCATGCTTCCGCCCGGCTCAATGGTCCCGCCCTGGAGCCAGTCACGGCCTTCGCCGGGTTTAAAAAAACCATAGTCCTGGAGGGTAATCTCTACAGTGTACGTAAAACAGTCATAGATCTCGCACGCATCCACCTCATCAAGCCTGATGCCGGCCATTGCCAGCGCCGTCTCTCCAGCCTTCCTTGCACCGGTCGGCCCGGCCATCCAGTCGGACTGGGCAACGGCTGTGGACGGATGGTCCTGGCCCATCCCCATGATCACGGCAGGGGGCTGTTTCAGGTCACGCGCCCGCTCGAGCGAGGTGACGATAATGGCCCGTCCCCCATCCGTAATCAGGCAGTTGTCAGGGAGGCGCAAGGGCTCCACCACCCATCTGGCCTTGTCGTAATCCGCTTCGGTCATGGGCTTCCCAAACATCATGGCGGCCGGATTGAGGTTGGCCCATTTACGCTGGCCTACAGCGATTTTTTTCCACGTTTCAGGGCCGGTGCCGAACTCGTGCATTGCCCTCCTGGCGGCCAGCGCATATCCGCCCGTAGCGCCGAAATGCCCGAAGACAGCATCATCTCCCGAAAGCTCCATGAGCATCCGCCGCATGCTGTCGCCCGACAGGGCGTTGTGGCCATAGGAAATAAGGACATAACGGCATAATCCTGATTCGAGCACGCCAACTGCGTGCTGCAAGTGACTCCGCGATCAGTTCGCGTCCTGACTGATATAGGTGGGCGCGATCCCCAGGTGCTGGGCGATCATCGCGGGCGTCAAGGCATTTTCATTGGAATCCGCCGGAAACTGGCGATAGCAGATGAACCCGTCCACATCATCTTTGTCCAACCCGGCATCCTTGATGGCATTGGCCGATGCCTCCAGATGAAAACTCAGGGATGTTCTTCCCGGGACACGCCCCTGGGCCGTGTATCCCACTCCCACAACAGCATATTTGTCTCTAAGCAATGACGTCATCCGACCTCCCTTCTGATACCTGAAGCGGACTGTTTTTCTCCTTGCCTAAACAGCGCCTGAATAAAAACTCTAAGATTCGGGGGCGATAACAGGGAACGTACCACCGGGCCGGGAGGATTTTTCTCCCGCTCCGGGCCTCCCGGCAGCCGCGCCAAAAAACCTTCTACCCCTATTTATTAACCTATTACGCGAGGGGGGACAACCCCAAATTTGACCAAAAATCACCCTTGAACAGTTACTTATTGGGTATCCATTCGGCCATGCAAAGAAGCTTCCGGCCTTAGCGCGTATTTGCTCCGGCAAAAGGCAAAACCAAGAAAAATGCACATACCGGACTGGCGCCGTTGCCAATTGCAGTCTCGGCTGTTAACCGCATCAAGGGTTTAAAAACCAAAAAGAGGTAATATCTTGAATGGATGGTACATAAATGGTACTGTGATAATCTTAAACCGAAAAGAGGTTTGGGAAGATGCTTCTAAAGGAATACAGTTTTGAACAGGGGCCGATCCGGCCGCCTAACGAGGCCCGTAGTCTCCTGTTGCGGGTAACCCGGAACTGCCCCTGGAACCAGTGCCGGTTCTGCCCGGTCTATAAAAAGCGAAAATTTTCCCTCCGCACGGTGGAGGAGATCAAACAGGATATCTCCACGGTCCGGGCGATCGTGGACGATATCAAGGCCCTGTCGTGGCGTCTGGGGTACAGCGGCGAAGTCAACGACCCGGTGATCAATGCCATCTTCGGCAACGGACGCGGCCGGAGCGACGCCTATCGAAGCGTTGCAGTTTGGCTCTATTATGGGACAGGCGCCTGTTTTCTCCAGGATGCGGACAACATGGTCGTTAGGACCGCCGACCTGGTGGAGATCCTGAGCTTTTTGAGACAAAAACTCCCGGAGATCACCCGGGTTACCACCTATGCCCGATCCCGCTCGGTGGCACGCAAGTCCGTGGAAGGCCTGACAGAGATTCGACAGGCCGGCCTGGACAGGATCCATATCGGTCTCGAGACCGCCTATGACCCGTTGCTCAAGTTCATGAAAAAGGGGGTCACGGGGGCCGGCCACATCGAGGCTGGGCAAAAGGTTCTCAAGGCCGGGATGGAACTCTCCGAATATGTAATGCCAGGCCTCGGCGGACAGGAGATGTGGCGGGAACACGCCCTGGCCACTGCAAATGCACTCAACCAGATCGATCCCCACTTTATCCGGCTCCGAAGCCTGAGGATTCCCAAGCGGGTCCCCCTGTACCAAAGCCTCAAGGACGGGTCATTTACCATGCAGACCGATGACATGGTCGTAGAGGAGATCAAGCTCTTTATCGAGACCCTTGACGGCATCACGAGCGTGGTAACCAGCGATCACATTATGAATCTTTTGGAAGAGGTCTCGGGCAAGCTGCCGGAAGACAAGGAAAAGATGTTAGGGGTGATCCGCCGGTATCAGGAACTCTCCGATATGGATCGGCTTATCTACCGGCTCGGCCGGCGCGGGGGGGCCTACGGCTCCATCGATGACCTGGAGCGTGATCCGGTCGCCTATGGAAAACTCAAGGCCCTCTTGCAGGATGTCCGGGCCGGGGAGGGAGCGGAGGGGGTTGAAAGGCTGATCGCCGATATGGTGGACCAGTATGTGTAGGAACTAAACTGCGCCTGAATGAAAACCCCGTTCAGGCACAATTCCGACCTGAGGAATTAACGATTGAGGTGCCCAATATTTACTGCCCTGCATCGGGAACCGACAACAGACAAGCCATAACCGGCGAGTAAAATTTCCGTGAGTTATTATCCAATATTCGTACAGCTTGAGGGCATGACGGCCCTTGTGGTGGGAGGCGGGGCCGTGGCCCTCAGAAAAGTGGAGACCCTCCTCGCATTCGGGGCCGCGGTATCCATTGTCAGCAGGGACCTCGTCCCGGAGCTGAGGGAGCGGGTCGATGACGGGACCATCCGCTTTTTGGGCCGGGACATGACGGATTCCTTTTTTGAGCGGGTTTCCCTGGTGATAGCGGCCACGGACGACGCAGGGCTCAACCGAAGGGTAAGCGAGGTGGCACGCAAAAGGGGGCTCTTGGTGAATGCGGTGGATCAGCCGGCCGACTGCACCTTTATTGTCCCTTCCATTGTCCGGAGGGGGGATTTTCTCATCGCCATCTCCACATCCGGTAAGAGCCCGGCCCTGTCCAAAAAAATCCGGAAAAGACTCGAGGCCCAGTTCGGGGATGAGTACGCCCGCTTTCTAAGTCTCATGGGTCGCGTGCGCAGGGCCGTTATGGACCTCGGACTTCCCCAGGAGGAAAACAGCCGGATTTTTCACGAGATTGTAGACAGCGACATTATGGAGGCCCTGGCCCGGAATGACAAACAGGGCGTGACCGCCAGGCTCAGACAGATCCTCCCGGCCGGCACAGAGATCGGGTCGGTTCTGGAAGAAATGTGATGGTACGCCATTGTGTGCGTCAGCGCTGGACAATGTCCATTTTTATTGTGTTATCACACAAAAAGTAATAGCTCAATAAATAGGGGCAGGAGGGTTTTTCTGACGCGACTGCCGGGAGGGTGCCGTCTCTTCGTGACTTATCAGTGGGGGAAGCCGCAGCTCGACGAAGTCGAGAATGCGGAGGGGGCAAGTGTCCCCCACAGATAAGTCACTGAAGAGACCAGCCCGGAGGCCCGGAGCAAAAGAAAAATCTTCCTGTCCCGCTGGTATGTTCCCTGTTATCCCCCCAATTATTGAGCTGATGCGATTTTCTCATATCAGTGTATCAGGGAGATCTCAAGACCCCGTGAACGGTTACTCGCCCAGGCAGGGTGATCCTGACCTGACTTGCGGTTGCAGAATGTCAAAAATTCAGGGTAGGCTGGGCCCGGCACGGTTTGCGCCCTTTTCAGGCCTGGTCCTGCCAAGACCTGCCGCCGGAAGGGGACCGACTAAAAGCCGGGCAGCCTGAACTTCATGGTGACTTCCCCGGTCTGTCTGTCGATCCGGATCATCCGGGCGTCATCATCTGTTGACGTCATCTTCTGACCTGTAGCCATCTCCATGAGTCCGCCCAAAAACGCCATGCCGGAGTTGAGGACCTGTTCGATCTTTTCAGGCGGCTGACCTGTCAGGAAATGGCCCTTCTCACTATCTTTCTCCTGCGCCGGCGTCCCCGCGGGTGCGTCAAGCGGTGAGGGAGCCTCCTCTTCCTCAGCGTCATAGGCCACGGTTCCTTCTTCCTCGGCCATTGCCTTGGGATTCAGGAAATGAACCGTGTCCTCTGGAATTTCTTCTCCCGGGATCGATTCGGGGGACTGGATCAGCGGTTCCTCGCCCAGCATGTGGCGAAGCCGGTTGAGCAGCTCAGTGCGCTTCTCATGGGAAAATTCCACCATATCCGGGCCCCCGTCTTCAAAAACCCCTTTGAATAGATCCAGTTTGAGCTGGATGCCGGCCAGGATTTTCTCCTCGATGCTGTCCTTGGCGATGAGATTCACAACATTGATGCAGGAGCTTTTTTGACCGATGCGGTTTACCCGGCCGATCCGCTGGTTCATGCGGGCCGGGCTCCAGGGGAGTTCGAAGTTGATAACGCAGTCTGCGGCCTGGAGATTCAGCCCTGTCCCCCCGGCGTCGGTCGAAAGAAACGCCTTGCACTCGGGGTTGTGAGTAAACTCGTCGATAAGGCGGTGGCGCTTGTTCACCGGCACTTTGCCGGTCAGTTCCACAAAAGGGATGGATGCCTCGGAGAGACGCTTGGCAATAAGAAAGGTCATGGTGGTCCATTCACTGAATATCACCACCTTGCGGCCGTTCTGGATTACCAGCTCGTCCAGGATGCCCGAGAGTTCTTCAAGCTTGGGGGAGATGTTGGTATTGCGGTCAATAAGATAGGTGGAGTTGCAGACCATGCGCATGCGCAGGAGGAGTTCCTGGATCCGCCGTAGGTCCACAGGTGTGAGAAACTTTTTGTTGATGAGAGGAAGGAGGGCTGACAGATAGCCGTTGTGGAGCTGAGCCTGCTTGGCCGAAAGCTCCAGATAGTAGTTGTTTACCACCTCTTCCGGGAGATCCGACAGGACCTCCTGCTTTCGCCTGCGGATGACGATCGACCGAAGCTTTTGGTTGAGCAGCTCCAGATTCCGGTAGCCCAGTATCTTGCCTTTCTTGTGTCTGCTCAACATGAAGTGGTCGGCCGCGAACTTCCACAGGGGGGTCAGAAGGGTTGGCTTCAGGAACTGGACGATGGAATAGACATCCTCTAATTTGTTCTCCAACGGTGTGCCGGTCAGCACCAGCGCATGTTTCCTGGGGATGCTTTTCACGGCCTCCGCGGTCTTGGTGCTGAAGTTTTTGATCCGCTGGGCCTCATCCAGAATCACCAGGTCCGGCTTGAACCGTGAAATGACGGTCACGTCCCTCAGGAGGGCCTCGTAGTTGGTGATGGTGAATAACCTGCCGTTTCCCTGATAAATGGCCCGTCGCTTCAAGGGATTGCCTGCCACGATCACTGCCTTTTCATCGGTGAACCGCTCGATCTCCCGCTTCCACTGTTCCTTGAGGGAGGCCAGTGTCACCACCAGCACCTTGTCAAAGCCAAAGATCTCCCGCTTGAGCACGGACAAGGCAATGGCCTGGAGGGTCTTCCCCAGGCCCATCTCATCCCCGATGAGGGTTGCCCGACGATAGAGTCCGTACTGGATGCCCTTTACCTGGTAAGGATACAGCTTGGCCTTTATCATCTCGAGCGGAGGGACTTCTTTCCGGGCCAGTTCCTCCACCTGACGCTCCAGCAGGTGGTCGTCCACGCAGTTGAGCACCGTTTCCTGTATCCGGACCCTCTTGTCGCCCCGAATCTCTCCCAGGAGACGCGGCATCTCCGAAAGATCGTCTTTCAAAAAGGCCCCGTCCTTATCAAAATATTCCAAAATTAGGCTGCCCGTCTTTCCTAGACTCTTAAGGGAGCGTTCCGTGTAGAGCCTTGGGAGACGGGAGGCGGAATCCCAGTATATATCCACAAAAGGGAACCGTTCCTTTTCCATCCGTTCCCTTATATGCTTTTTGTTTTTGAGAAGATCGCAGATATGAATGAGGTGCTTGCAGGTATTGAGACCGTTGGTCGCAAAATCAGGGCAGGTGCAGTGGCCCCGGGTTTCCATGGGGTCATGGACCGTAACCTCATACTGCCTTTTCTTTGCTGTTTCAATCAGATGGACCCCTTTAACCATGTCTCCCAGGGTCACTTTGAAATCCTCCTGCCTGGCCCTGTTCTGGCGGTCCTCCAGGGCCTGTGCCCGGATCTCTTCTTCTGTGAGATACGGGTCTATATCCCTTTTGTCCGCTTGGGTTGAAATGGGTTTTCCGGACGGAGAGGACCGTCGCCACCCCTCGATATGGTCACGCACATCCAGCAGCACGGCGACAGTATGCTTGCACCCCGGCTCGGGAAAAGGACAGTCGCAGGAATGCGCCAGCCCGTCCTCATTAAGCTGAATGATGACCGCATAGTCCCCGTAATTTCCGTCCACCTCATATTCAAACCGGCCCTTTTCAAGGTCAGCCTCCATGCAGGCATAGGCCCCGTGTTGATACAGGTTCACGCCCCGTTGAAAAATAATGCCCGAATGGGCGATATGGTTCTTGATGTAGTCGGAAGACAAGACGACCATGGTGCACTCCTTTCATTGGTTAGACAATAGGGATGCTTCAGCAAACTCCGGCTCATTATCAATAGAATGTAATCGCTCAATAAATAGTGGCAGGAGGGTTTTTCTGACGCGACTGCCGGGAGGGCGGCGTCTCTTTGTGACTTATCAGTGGGGGAAGCCGCAGCTCGACGAAGACGAGCATGCTAAGGGGGGGGCGAGTGTCCCCCGCAGATAAGTCACTCAAGAGACCGGCCCGGAGGCCCGGAGCACAAGAAAAATCATCCTGCCCCGGCACTAGGTTTGCTGTTATCCCGCGAATTATTGAGCTGATACGATAGAATCGCCTTCAAGTCAAGTCAGGCCCCCCTTGGATTGCAATCAAAGGGTCAGATTCTCGCCTATCCCGGACTGTTGAGAAAGACAGACTGAAGGTGACCGAGGACATCATTGTGCGGGGGGCAGGCGATCTAACCCCCTGGATAAAAGGGTAAACTCCAAGGAATACGGGTAAACGGCCAACATCATTGAGCTATTACCTTGGGTCCACGTGTATCCTTTTTAAATCTTGATAGATTTACATTCTTGGCAAGGTCACTAAAGAAGCCAACTGGTTCTGCGTGACTGCATTGATGAAACAAGGGGCTTCGGAAAAAAGATTCAGGAAAAGGAGATAAGCGGGATGAACTAAAAGCCTTTTCCCACTTCTTGAAACTTCCCTGTTACTTACAGTCCTCAACATCTATGCCCGTAATCGTTTTTTGTGGCTGATCACTGAGCTCACTTATTTTCACGGAGCGCACCGGAATAAAAATCCAGAGCAGCGATTCGTTAGCAAAACCTCTTGGAAGAAAGGTGTCAGTTGGCTATTTGAATCCGTGTTCTTTGTGTTTCATCGCGATATTCCCAGCCAAATTCTCAAGGGCTTTAAAATCAGCCTCTGACGGCGATCCTTTGCAAAGAACAGGTTCGATAAC
>JAGHEC010000274.1 GCA_021159525.1 Deltaproteobacteria bacterium
AGGAGGATTTTTCTTCCGCTCCGGGCCTCCGGGCTGGTCTCTTCAGTGACTTATCTGCGGGGGACACCCGCCTGCCAACGCCAATTGAGCGTTCTTGCCAAGACTTTCGTCCCGTGGATCTACGATGGCAGAAGGAGGTAACATGGGTAACAAGGCAATGGCGGGCAGGCTTGCACCTTTGGCATTCTCGACTTCGTCGAGCTGCGGCTTCCCCCACTGATAAGTCACGAAACCGGGGAGCCGCCCGAAGGGTGGGGTCTGAGTCGAGCGAAGCGAGCGAAGAAAAGATGCCGCCCTCCCGGCAGTCGCGTCAGAAAAACCCTCCTACCCCTCTTTATTGAGCTATTACAAAAATTGATTGACACAGAAACACGTCATAGCATATATACCTCCACCTGTGAACAGGTGCACAGCTTGTACCATAGGCCGAAATGTATAAGCAGTGCTAAGAGGAAAGATGGTGAAAATCCGTCGCAGGCCAGTCATTGCTGTGATCGGGGACGAAAGACGCAATTAAGCCACTGCAGAGGATTTGCGGGAAGGCGCGTCGAGCCTTGCTGAACCCCTTTCAGGGAATCCCCATAGAGGGCCGTTCAGCAGGGCAAGTAGGGTGATCCGTAAGTCAGAAAGCCTGCCTGTTCGCGTACATGGTCGGATAACATGCTGGGTGCTGTCCGTGTCTTGATCTGCCGTTCGGAGATATCAGGATGGGAGAAAGATGCGGAGATAGGTGTCCGGGATGTACCTGTGACCGAAAACCACTATTCGGCCAGAGCAGGCTGAATCCCTCCCAGTCAGCTCCGTTTTCACCACGGAGCTTTAACTGTTGTAGCAACTCTGCATCCTGTCTCACCGGTACAAATCAATCATTCTCATCTTGTTCCCCATGCGGCGGTTTTCGCAGTGGATGGCGGTGGATTTCTCCCGCCTGATAGTGGGGGTATCTGTGAAGATCAAGACGCTTTCACGCACTGCGCAAATGAGAACTCGCAAAGCAAAGGAGGAAGATGAAAAATGATGTCTGACAGAGAATTCGGGAGTCTGATAATGCGACTGATCCAAAAGGGGGATATGACTCGTGATGAGACAAGGGAAGCCTTTTACACCATCCTCAAGGACCAGACCACGGAAATGCAGCAGGGGGCATTTTTGGCGGGCCTTACATCTAAGGGCGAGATCGCCGAAGAGGCGGCAGGCGCTTGGGAGGCAATCTACAACCTTGACACAGAGAAGGTCGTAATAAACAGCCAAGGACCACTCATTGAGAACTGTGGGACCGGCATGGACGGATTCAAGACATTCAATATCAGCACGGCCGCATCCATAATCGCCGCTGCCGGAGGAATATATATGGCAAGACACGGTGCGCGCGCCATCACATCGGTCTGCGGTACCGTTGACCTGGCAGAGGCCCTTGGGGTAGATGTGGAATGTGATGTCCGGGTCGTGGCCCGGAGTATCGAAAAGACAGGTCTTGGTCTCTTCAATGGAATGAGCCCGAAGGTCCATCCAAATGCCCTCCGCAGGATACTTTCCAAGATCTTTTTTGGTTCAATACTCAATATTGCGGCCTCCCTTGCCAACCCTGCCATGCCAAAGAGGGCCGTAAGAGGCGTCTATGCAAAGGGGATCCTGAGACCTGTGGCTGAGGTCATGAAGGCCATCGGTTATGAACGTGCGCTCGTGGTATACGGTGGCATGGACGGCTCGGACAAGAGGATGGACGAGGCTTCCGTGTGCGGCCCAACATTCTGTGCGGAGCTTGGAAAAGACGGGAAGATTACTGAGTACTCTTTTCTTCCGGATGAGTGCGGACTGGACAGGGGTGATCCAGAACGGCTTACTCCTTCCTCTGATATTGAACAGGAGGCCAGGAGTTTTGTCTCTCTGATCCGCGGGAGGGGGGATGCCGAGCGTACAGATGCGGCCATTTTGAATGCCGGGCTTATTTACTATGTTGCAGAAATGGCAGACAGCATTAGCGATGGCGTTCAAAAGGCATTCGCCGCACTGAATAGCGGAGAGGCCTATGATACCCTTGAAAAATGGGTTTCCGCTCAGAATACCGATCCTGCGAGGGGGAAGGAAAGGCTGAGGTCCTTTGTCTAATACTTCAGATGGAAGGAGGTACAGGAAAATGAGGATGATACTTACTGCTCTGCGAAAGATGAAGTCAGAGGATACCGAAGGTCTGCATGCAGGGGCTGGGTTTATGGCCCTAAAGGTCTTATACTGTGCGATTTGCAGGACTGACGCAAAGATATGGAATGAGGGGCACAGGGACATGATATTTCCACGCGTCCTGGGACACGAACTGGTGGCAGAGGACGAACAGGGGAAGAGGTTCACTGTCTGGCCCGGGAAGGTCTGCGGGAAATGCCGACATTGCCAGGGTGGAAGGGAGAACCTTTGCGAGGATATTGAGATCATGGGTTTTCACTATGATGGGGGCTTTGCAAACCATGTACTTGCGCCTGATGAAAGCCTGGTCCCTGTGCCTGACGACCTTCCATCTCCTCTGGCATGCTTTGCCGAGCCTGCCGGTTGCGCCGTGCATGCAATCGAGAAACTCTCCTTAAAAAAGGGCGAGAGGATGGTGATCTATGGGGGAGGTACGGTCGGATTGATTGCCGCGCTCGCGGCCATGGAAAAGGGCGCTATCCCGCTGGTCATAGAAAAGAGCGAAGAGAAAATACACAAATCAAGACCATTCCTGGAGGAGACAGGGATCGAGTGCGTAAAGGACACAACCGATGCCGAGTTTCATGCTGCCTTGAATGCGTGCCCTGACCATGCTGCCTTCAGCCTTTGCGTGGTAAAACTTGGTAAGGGAGGACGGCTTTCATTTTTCAGCGGACTCACAAAAAACAAGAATATTGAAACAAACCTGATCAACTTGATGCACTACAAGGAGATAGAACTTTTCGGTGCATATGGGCTGGCGAAAAAGGACATGAAGACGGCGCTTTCCCTGATAAAAGGAAATACTGGCGCATTTGAAAAACTGATCGAGGGTATTGTTCCTGCTCAAATGGCGCCGCAACTATTGCCCGAGGTCCTCACAGGGAGACCGCTTAAATACATACTTGATTTTTCCGGCACATCCGACGCGATGAAAAAGGGGGCTTCATCCGGGGTTTCCACATCAAGGACGAAAAATGGAGGGATCACACTTAAAGACTTTAAAGAGCTTTACAGACATATCATTGAGGATATTACGCCAGTCCCGGAGGGCCTGCTGCCCATGGCCCAGACCAAAATAGATAATAAAACCAAACCATTGGGGTCTCTTGGCAAGCTCGAAGATATTGCGCTTCGGTTGTGCCTGATACAGCAAGACCTGGAACCCCGTATCGAAAGGAAATCCCTTTTTGTCTTTGCCGCGGATCACGGTATAACAGAGGAGGGTGTATCTGCCTATCCGGCAGAGGTGACGGCCCAGATGGTAAAAAATTTCCTCGATGGAGGCGCAGCCATCAATGTCCTGTGCCGTCATCATAATATCGATATTCGTATCGTGGATATGGGCGTAAACGGCGAGTTCGATGACCACCCCACGCTAGTCAGGAAAAAGGTGCGCAAGGGCACGCGCAACTTCGCTTTGCAGGAAGCTATGACCCCCGTGGAGACAATACAGGCAATCCAGAACGGGATGGAAGTCTTTCTCGGACAATATGGTCAGAAACCCATAGATATCATTGGGCTTGGTGATATGGGCATCGGTAATACCACGTGTTCATCGGCCATAATCAGCGCCGTGACCGGGATAAGTCCTGCCCAGGCCGCTGGCAGGGGAACAGGCATTGATGACAAGGCGTTGGAGCACAAGGCAGAGGTGATTCAAAAGGCTCTTGCTTTTCACCGTCCGAACCCAAGGGATGGAATCGAAATACTCCGCAAGGTAGGCGGATATGAGATAGCGGGCATGGCCGGGGCCGTGCTTGCTGCTGCATCAAAGAAAACCGCTGTGGTGCTGGATGGGGTAATATCCACGGCCGGAGGATTGATTGCCTACCTGATAAATCCGGATATTCGGGGTTATCTCTTTTCAGGACACAAGTCAGTGGAACCTGCTCACAAGATTGCCCTTACATTCATGGAACTTGAGCCTGTCCTGGACCTCAATATGAGACTCGGCGAAGGCACAGGCGCGGCCCTCACAATTGACCTGATTGAGGCCGCGGCCAGGATAATGCGGGAGATGGCCTCTTTTGATGAGGCAGGTGTCTCAAAAAAGGGTGCGGTAAAATAGCATTAGCCAGCTTTTCTCCCAGGCCTTTTTTGTGGGCCGACTGAAATTCCGGACAAAAAAGAGGGCTGAATTTTCAGCCCTCTTTTTTCATATCAACTTCGCGTCTGTTTAGAACAGGCCAGTCACTTTCCCGGTATTTACATCCACGTCAACCCGGCGGAAGGCCGGGTTTGAGCTTGTTCCCGGCATGAGGCTGATGGTCCCGGCACACGGGCAAAGGAACTTGGCATCGGAGTAAATTAGCACGTCACGGATGGGAAGGGTCCAGCCCTTGGGCACGCCCTTGAGGGCCGGGTCATGTGTCAGACTCAGATGGGTCTTGACCATCATGGTGGCATATTCATCATATTTGGAATCCGATTCCAGCATCTTGGCCTTGGCCTCGGCCCCGGGACTCCATGAAACGCCGTCCGCGCCATAAACTTCCCTGGCAATCATGTCTACGCGATCGCGGAGCTTCATTTCAATGGGATACAGGAACTTGAATTCATTCTCTTGTTCACAGGCCTCTTTAACCGCCTCTGCGAATTCAATATCTCAATCTTGGTCTATAGGTGAATGATTATTGTCTCTCCCCACTTTTCTTTCAAATATTCTGCCACGAGTCGTCTATGACACTTATCCGGCTTGGGCTCACTGCATAAAAGGACAGCGGGGACATTAAAGAGGTCTTTGTCAATGACTTCCTCCACTTTGCGATCGGCCATCAGTTTCTTAAAACGCTGTTCATATTCTTCCCAGCCGATTATCTTTTTTTTGTATCCATCAAGGATTTCTTTCGTGGGGGCAAGTATAGGCTTATGCATGTATTCAGCGTCACATAGTTCCCTGAGGAAGAAGGCAAGGTCGTCGCGTTTGGCAAAACCTGCAAGTTGAGATGAATTACTCAACCTTATGTCTATTAGGCGCTTGATTTCAGCCTTTCTCAATGCATTGAAGAATTCTTTGGCGCTCTTTTTTGTAAAACCGATTGTGTAGATTTCCACTCTGGAACCTCCTTGGCATCGAAAAGGCTTTGTTGACCATCATCCTTTTTGATCTGATCAGCTTCCCGGGCAGCCTCATCTTCAGACTGAACCCTCCCAGTTCCACGTATGTGCTGTACTTGCACTCCTTTTTCAGTCAAGACTCTCCCTACAAGAAGCCTCCGATGGCAATTGGCCGGGTTCTCTTCACTGCACATCAGG
>JAGHEC010000055.1 GCA_021159525.1 Deltaproteobacteria bacterium
GGCCTAAACCCAGGTACGTATGTATCTGCAGATTAAGGTGGACGGGTAGAGCCATGTGCAGATATCGCAGCCCCAATGCCCTGACCGGCACACTGCAAACGGGTCAATGCCCACGCTGGACATTACGCTACCCCTGAGATTTCATGGGGAAACCTTTTGCCCTAAGTCCATGCCCGTAAACGCCTACAGATTTTGTAATAAAAGGCTTACCCCTGTCTTAGAGCCCGCCAAACGCGGAACTCCGAATTCGGAATTGACCCGCGAGGCTTTTGTCCCAGAATATTGAGATGATACCATTCTGCTAAATGAGCTTTCTTAAGTATCGACTTGCTTATGTCCTAACACCCATAGAGTTTGGCGGCGCCCAAAGGGTAAGCCTTGATTTGCTGCTAAATGTCAACAGGAAAAAATTTGAAATCAGTCCAATTCTCTTTTTCCGACCTTGGGAACAGGACACGTTTTTTCTCAAAGAAATAAAAAAGGCTGGCTTCTCTGCATACACTATCCCTGTTTCGTTCGGAAGCCATGACCATCTGTGGCTTTTCAGACGTTTCAGCAAGCTGTTCTCATTCTTGAGGCAAAACCATTTCGATCTCCTTCATACCCATGGATATGTTGCAGATATCTTGGGCATACCATGTGCCAATCTGCTGACAACCCCCGTTGTTTCAACCTGCCATGGATTCATAGAAAACGATAGAAAACTGGCGCTGTACAATCGCCTCGATCGTTTCATTTTACGGTTCTGTGATGAGATAATCGCCGTATCTATTGATATTCGTAACTTGCTGGTTTCAAGAGGCATTAAGTCGAGCAGCATCCGGGTGATCCCAAACGCAGTTGCAACAAACATAGATGAGACATCCTCCTTAATCCACAGACAGACAATGCGGAAACGATTTGCCTTTTCGGAAACAGACTTTGTATTGGGCTATGCTGGCCGATTGAGCCGGGAAAAGGGCCTTTTGTCCTTAATTGAGGCTGTCTCGCTCACTCGAAAGGCTGGGTGCCCTGCCAAGCTCCTCATCGTTGGTGAAGGAAGCCAACGAGATGAATTGGAGGACGCTGTCAGGAAGCAAGGATTGGAGGACGCTGTCGTTTTCGCCGGGTTCCAGAGCGAGGTAGATCAATTCCTTTCTGCCATGGACGCCTTTGTGCTCCCGTCTTTGACCGAAGGAACTCCCATAGCCCTTCTTGAGGCAATGGCCCACGGCATACCAGCGATTGCCTCCGCTGTCGGCCAGATACCTGAAATCATTGATCCGGGGAAAAACGGGCTCCTGGCGCCTCCCGGGAAGGTAAACGAGGTTCGGGACGCCATCCTCCTCCTTTACAATAACCCATCCATAAGAAAGAACATCAGCAAAGTCGCCCGAAAGACAATTGAAGATCAGTTTGATATCAAAATATGGGTAAAGAGAATTGAATCGGAATACTTACGTGTAATTAAAAGTCATCGGGGAAGCTGATTGGCAATAGCTCAATGAACAGGGGCAGAAGGGTTTTTCTGGCGCGACTGCCCGGAGGCCCGGAGCGGAAGAAAAATCATCCTGCCCCGGCGCTACGTTCACTGTTATCCCCCGAATTATTGAGCTGATACGCTGATTGCAACCCAATCCTGTCATGAATCCTCGAAAACGCATCTGGATAACCTGGGAAAACCACCGTCGCACCGCCGAGCTTGCCAGACTTCTGCCCGGCGTGACATTATATGTCATCGAGATGAAAGGGCCTCGATGCGTGAGATACGCATGCCTCCTGCCAAAAACACTTTGTGTACTTTTACGATGCCGTCCCGGGCTGGTATTTGTTCAGAACCCCTCAGTCGTCCTTGCGCTCTTAACAGTGTTGATTAGGCCGGTTTTCAGGTTTCGTGTTGTTGTGGATTCGCACAACGAAGGTTTGAAACCGTTTTACAGCCGGCACAACTGGCTGCTTCCGTTTTATCGCTGGATACAGAAAGGGGCCGATTTGACCATTGTCACAAATGAACAACTGGCCAAGGAGGTCGCCTTTAATAAAGGACGACCATTCGTCCTGGAGGACCCGATTCCACAACTTAACCCAACCGCCGCAACTCCACTCAGGGGAACCTACAACATTGTCTTTGTCTGTACGTTTGAAAAGGATGAGCCTTACAGGGAAGTGATTGAGAGCGCACACTACTTGGACGCTTCAATTTGCATTTACATTACAGGAAGATATCAAAAGGCAGAGGCACACGTCATTGGCCGGTCCCCTGGCAATGTCCATTTTTGCGGACACCTTCCTGAGCAGGAATATGTCAATCTACTCCATGCGTCCGATGCCGTTATGGACCTGACTTTGATGCAAGATTGTCTTGTATGTGGCGCTTATGAGGCCGTAGCCCTGGAGAAGCCCGTCATCCTGTCTGACACTTTCGTTCTGAGGAGTTATTTTTATAAGGGCGCCGTCTTCACAAGAAACAATGCACAATCCATATCGAGTTCAGTCAAAAGGACAATCCAGGACAGAAGACGCCTGGGACGAGAGGTGGGCGAGCTAAAAAAGGAACTCAAATCACAATGGAAAGCCAAACACCAGGCACTCTTGGGCATTGCTGAAAACTTAGCGAGCTATGGTGTAATAGCTCAATAAACAGGGGCGGAGGGTTTTTCTGACGCGACTGCCGGGAGGGGGCCGTGTCTTTGTGACTTATCAGTGGGGGAAGCCGCAGCTCGACGAAGTCGAGAATGCTCCGGGGGCAAGTGTCCCACGCAGATAAGTCACTGAAGAGATCAGCCCGGAGGCCCGGAGCGGAGGAAAAACCCTCCTGCCCCTGTGGTCCGTTCGGTGTTATCCCCCTAATTATTGAGCTGATACGCTCGGGTTATAATGGAGGTATTTCTCATATAGATGTCAGGAAAGAGATTTTCCATGGCAAAACGCACCTTTTTTTGGCTGCTTTACAATATTATTGGAAAAAATCTACCGAGATCGTACGTGGCCTACTCACTCGGAGCAAGGCAATTCAGGGCCTTCGTATGTAAAAGACTTCTGGCTGCCTGCGGCGAAAATGTAAATATTGAGCCTAAGGTCTTTTTCTACCTGATGTCCAGGACCAAAATCGGAGACAACTCTGGAATCGGAATGCGCTCGCATGTTGAAGCTGTTGAGATAGGCAAAAATGTTATGATAGGGCCGGAACTTATCGTATTTAGCGGAAACAAGCGATTTGATCGGACCGATATACCGATGATAGAGCAAACAAGCGACGAGGTGTCTCCTGTTGTAATTGAAGACGATGTCTGGATAGGAGCGAGAGTCATCATACTTCCAGGCAGGACAATCGGTCAGGGCGCCATTGTGGGGGCCGGGTCCGTAGTCACCAAGGATGTCGCCCCTTATTCTATCGTTGGCGGGAATCCTGCCCGAGTCATCGGGCACAGAAAGTCTCAATGACCGCTAAAAAACGAATCCTTTTTCTGCTCCCCCAGCTCAAACAGGGTGGGGCAGAGCGAGTTGTACTCAACCTCATTAAGGGGATTGACCGAACCAGATTCATGCCCTGCATCGCGTGGTTTCATGGCAAAGTCATCTATCCCTTTTCTGAGTTAAAGGACATTCCTTTGTTTCCACTTAACAAGCGAAATGGCTTTGACCTTAAAGTGATGGCGGCAATCTACAGTATTATCCGGAGCGAAAACATAAAATTGGTGAATCCGCACCATTTCATGCCCCTTTTTTACGCCTTCCCGGCTTGCAAATGGAGCAAAGCCAAGATTGTTTACACAGAGCACTCTATTTGGGAAGTTGCACAGATCACGGGGCTGTGGAGAATGATGTCACAGTTCCTTCTCAGAAAGACCGATGGTGTTGTTGGGGTGTCGCCTGAAATCGCCAAATTTCTTAAAAAGAAGTACGGGTTGCCTGAACGGAGAGTTCACGCCGTCTCGAATGGGATTGATACGCATCTTTTTGCACCAAACAATGCCAGTAACGCCTTCAGAAAGGCCATCGGCTTGGACGAGCATGACATCGCCATCGGGATGACCGGTAATTTCAGAAAAGTCAAGAACCATGCCTTACTGATCGACGCATTCTCTTTGGTTAGTTCTCAATCCCCAGAGGCCAGGTTGGTTCTTATCGGGCAGGGGTTTCCCGGAGATACGGAAAATACAGAAAAGGACATCCACGCACTGATTCAGAATTCTGGATTAGAGGAAAAGGTCATGCTCCTGGGTTACAGAGATGATGTACACCGCGTGCTCCAGTGCCTGGATATCTTTTGCCTGACGTCCTTTCGGGAAGGCCTTCCCTTGTCCCTGTTGGAGGCTATGGCATGCGGTTTGCCGGTGGTGGGAACCAATGTTGAAGGCATTCGAATCGTCATTGATTCAGGCAGAAACGGGTTCCTCGTAAATCCATACGATTCTGCCGGCCTCGCAACCACACTGATGTCTCTTCTCTCAGATAAACGGTTACGTGAACGAATGGGGAAAGAGGGCCGAAAGGATGCTGTGAAATATTACAGCCTTACTTGTTTCTCAGGCCAATATAATCAGTTGTTTGCCTCCCTTTTATGATTCCCTTTTCATCTGCTGCACAAAAGGCCCATGCTGGATTGAATGCATGAAAAGGATAGCTTCTTGTGTAACCATTCACGGGTGATTTTTGGTCAAAATTGGGATTATCCGCGTCACGTTATAGCTCAATGAACCGATAGCTTTTTCTAAGAGCCGGCCTTTAAACGCCAAGTTCACAACAACGCGGGAAATCGAATATGGCCCAGAGACGCAAATTAATCGGCATCATCGGGAGCGGGTTACTGGGATCGGACCCTTACAGCCCCCGCACATGGTCAGGCATCAGCAGATTTTTTTTTAAGACGTGCAAGAAGTATGGAATCCTGGAACGTGTTTATGGATTCGATCTTCCCCCATTCCCGAAGACCGCACTCATGCTGAGGAATTTTTCATTTGATCGCTTCAAATGGAAAAGCAAGTTTTATCTGGATGTCCGTTATTACGAGGCGTTGACCCAGAAAATCGCCCGACGCCTTGGCCCGGAGGATTACGAATACGGTATCATTCAGATTGGCGGCATTTACAATATCCCATCTATCGTAAGTGGCAGGACTGATTGCTATTCCTACCATGATGGGAACCTCGCTCAAATGTTAAAAAGCCCTTATATGCCCAAAAGAATACCTGTCAAACTGACTGAACGGGCATTAAAATTTGAACAGGAAGTTTACCATGGAATGACCAAAATCTTTGCCATGAGCGAGTACCTCAGGCAGTCCTTCATTGATGACTTCGGGGTTCACCCCGACAAGGTCGCCAATATCGGGGCAGGCATTAACCTGGAAAATATTCCAGCGGAAAACAAAAAACAATATGAAAGGCCTGAAATACTATTCCTCGGAATTGACTTCTTACGAAAGGGCGGCTATCAACTCCTTAAGGCCTTCCGCACTGTTAAAGAAAGAATTCCATCCTCTAAATTACACATTGTTGGCCCCAACTCCCTCAAGATAGAAACAAATCTGTCAAATGGCGTTGAGTTTCATGGTTACATATCAAAACAAGATGCTGAGGGGAGGGCCCGATTCGCCAGAATCATGAACCGGAGTTCCTTGTTCGTAATGCCAAGCCTTTATGAGCCTTTTGGCATCGCCCCCTTGGAGGCCATGGTCCACCAACTCGCTTGTATTTTAACGAATAAATGGGCGTTTCCTGAAATGGTGAAGCCCGGTTTTAACGGGGATCTTGTCCCGTGTGGGGATGTTGAGGCTCTTGCTGAAACAATCTGTCGCCTGCTAAAGAACCCTGATAAGCTGTCCAGAATGGGCAAAGCTGCACGCGATTTTGTCCTTAAGAATTATACCTGGGATATTGTCATCCAGAGACTCATCAAAGAGATTGGTTCCTGACTCCGAATTCCGCCCCTTGTCATGTCGAAAAACATATTGATGATTTGTTATTATTATCCGCCGTTAATTGACGTCGGATGCAAAAGAAGCCTCGCCTTTTCCAAGTATTTCAAGAAATACGGTTGGAACCCAATCGTCCTCAGCGTCAAAAACCCTGACAAAACCTATTGCTTGATGGGAACAGATCGTCCTCCCGAGGGTATATACACAAAATATACCTACTCGATTTTTAATCCCTACAAACTTGCGGGGAAATTGAACGGCCTTTTCACAAAAATAACGAGCTTGTTTAATGTCAAGCTGAGCCGGAACTATTTCTACAACTTGTTATGCATCCCTGATATATTCTGGGGATGGATGCCTCTTGCAACCTTTGATGGGTTGAAAATCATACGGCAAAAACAAGTTGATCTTATCTATGTTTCATGCCCCCCATTCAGTTCTGCCATCATCGGCGTCATCCTCAAGATGATAACCGGAAAGGCACTTATTATCGACTTCCGGGATAGTTACGCGCTCAAGCCACATCTGCTCCGCCACTCACATGCCACCCCTCGCCTACGCGAAGATATAGACTTGTGGTTTGAAGCCAAAATACTTAACCGGGCCGATCTCTTTGTAGTAACAACCGAGGAGATGCGCAATCTGTATGCAGACAGATACAAGCAAAATTCACACAAGATATATGCCGTGCATAACGGGTTCGAGGCAGGAGAATTGCCATCAACAAACCGCTTAGGAAAAAAATATTCAAAATTTACGATTTTTTACTCAGGTAATTATTATTTTGAAGCGCCAGGGCGTTACACATTTTTCGAGAGTTTAGCTCTTCTCAAGAAGCAGGGAAGAGTCAACGAGAGGCTATTTCAATTCATCTATTATGGCGCCCAAATAGAGACCTTTGATCAGATTGCCAAACGACTTGAAATCGAAGATCTCTTGGTCTTGAAGCCACTCATTCCACACAAGGCATTGTTGAAAATCATTCCGCAGTGCCATCTTCACCTTATAAGAATTATGCAGCCGATGATAAGTACTAAGCTTTTTGAAGCTATCGCGTTGAACATTCCTGTATTAGCCATCATTCCTCACGGTGAAGCTGAAAGACTGCTAAAGAGTTTTTGCCCAAGTTCTTATGTGATAACCGACTCATCTCCGCAAAAAACTGCCGAAGCCATTTTTGATGCAATGAAGAAATACGAACGTGAGGAAATCGATGACAACCGGGTTGCTGAATTCCTGCGCGATTTCTCACGGGAGAGTCTTACAGTCAAATTCATGAGACTCGTTGAGAATACAATCCTGACAACCAAGAGCCCCCCACCAGGTACAAGATTTTTCCAACCCTTCTAATCTATGCGGCATTCACGGCTGGCCCTTACATGGCGCCGTTTGAACGAAACCGGCCATGCCTGGTTCAGCGCCACAGGAAAATTCATCCTCATTGATTCTTCACTAATTTGATACAGCTCAGTTTGAGACAAAAGGTCTTGTCAGGCCTCCGATGGAGCGCCGGCCTCCGTTTCCTTGGCCAGTTGCTGACATGGATCATCACCATCTTCGTAATGAGAACATTATCCCCTCAGGACTATGGCCTCATGGGGATGGCAGGTGTTTTTCTTGCCTATTTGGCAACCGTCAACGAGCTAGGCCTTGGCGCTGCCATTGTTCAGGGAACAGCCCTTAATCAAAGAAGATTAAGGCAGATGTTCAGCCTGCTCCTCATTACCAATGGAGGTCTTTTTCTCGCGTGCATTGTTTTAGCGCCGGTCATTGCCTCCTTTTTTCGTGAACCGGCTCTTGTATCGTTAATCAGGTTCCTGGCGATTCAATTTATCATAACGGCTTTTGTCGTCATTCCCCGATCATTGACCGATCGGGAAATGTTTTTCAAACAAAAATCTGTAATTGAACTTGTTTCGGCTATTGCGGGCAGCCTCACAACACTTGTCCTCGCCGTGAACGGATGGGCCGTCTGGTCTCTGGTTTGGGGAAGCCTCATCCTGAATCTTTTTATGGCGGTCGGATTCAACCTTATAAAGCCCTCCATTTTTCTTCCGATCATCTCCTTAAGGGGGATGCGGCAGATCATAGTTTTTGGAGGATATGTGACGGTATCTCGGATAATATGGGCCTTCTACACCCGGGCTGATGTTCTTATCGTGGGAAAGCTTCTTGGACAGCGCCTCCTCGGCTTTTATTCTGTAGCCCTGAACTTGGCCTCACTGCCCATGGAAAAAATCTCCGGAATCATCAATCAGGTTGCATTCCCTGCCTTTGCCTCCATACAGACTGACGTTGAGACCTCTGCTTCCCATTTCTTGAAGGCAATCAGACTCATGAGTCTGGCGGCTTTTCCCTCTTTGTGGGGTATCTCATGCATCTCTGAGGACTTGGTTAATACCCTCCTTGGAGACAAGTGGGCATCTGTAATTTTACCGCTACAGATTCTTAGCCTTGTGATTCCCGTCCGGATGATCAGCAATCTTATGAGTCCTATGTTGCTTGGCGTTGGAAGACCCGATATACAGCTTTTCAATGTGATCTTATATTCAATAACTTTGCCATCAGGTTTCCTGTTGGGCACCCGCTGGGGGATTGTCGGTGTTAGCCTGATTTGGGCCACGATATTTCCACTCACGTTCCTATTCAATATGTCTCGTGCTGTTACAGTGTTAAGGATATCCTTGTATGGTATTGTTCGGCAAATGATCGGCCCATCGGCAGCGGCCGCCATAATGTACATCACAGTTAGTTTCCTCAAGGCAGGCCTCTCAGAAGTAAGCCAAATTCCTCGGTTGATTTTGTGCATAACAGGAGGAGCTGTGGTCTACGCGGGTTCAGTCACGATCTTAGCCAAAGATACTTGCCGAG
The DNA here is from genome assembly GCA_021159525.1 of Deltaproteobacteria bacterium. Classification (GTDB taxonomy): domain Bacteria; phylum Desulfobacterota; class DSM-4660; order Desulfatiglandales; family Desulfatiglandaceae; genus AUK324. The sequence goes on from JAGHEC010000055.1 coordinate 8,771, forward strand.
AGGCATTGGCCCTGTTGCACAACTAATCCTGTTCTACGGCATGCGCACGCGCAACATCTACTATGAGCCAATTTAGGCCCCTCACTATCCTATCTAATTTCCATAATCTGCCTAATGTTCTGGAAAGGTGGGCTTTTAAAGAGCCCAGGTCAATATTTACCGAGACCTTTTCCTCAAACGGGAACCTATTGTCTGCGTTACGGGTGTTCTTGAAAACCTTCCAAGCCGACATCCTCATTTTGAATGTTGCAGAATCGCTTTTGTTCAAGCTCTGCATTCTTAAATATCTCTTCCCATGGAACCGGTGTCTGCTGATCTCTGTGGATATACTTCTGAAACGACCGGTTGCGTTTCGAGAAAAAATAAGATGCCGAATCCAACGCATCCTTCTGAAAAAAGTGGACGCCTTCATCCTGTATTTCAAAGATATTTCCAGATACTGCAAATACTACGGGTTGCGTTCTGAAAAGTGCATCTATGTCCCCTTTAAGGTGAACCAGCTTGAAAAGATCAAGACTTGCCTGGCCAAGAAAGAAGACTCAGACAATCCCTCCGACGGCGATTGCGTCATGGCCGTTGGCCGGTCGCTCAGGGACCTGGACACATTCATCGCTGCAATGGAGCTGACGAAACTCCCCGGGGTCATCCTCAGGCAGTCCCATTCGATTATGGCAAAGCATGGTTCCATCGCCCCAAAAAGAAACTGCCCCATAAACGTAAGAGAAGAAATTCACGACGGCAGCCAGGATTCCTTTATACAACAGATCGCGCGGGCAAGGGTCGTGGTGATACCACGCTATCGCTGGGACCTGAAATCAACGGGAATAAGCACCTACCTGATGGCGATGGCGATGGGTAAATGCGTGATTATCAGCCATGGACCAGGGGCCACGGAATTACTCAGGGGCGCGGAAGCAATTCTTGTCCCTCCCGAAGATCCTGAATCCCTTGCGGAAGCCATTAAAAAGGTATGGCACGATGGTGACTTCCGAAGCAGAACAGCGGCCAATGGTCAGAGGTATGCCCTTTCCTTAGGAGACGAGACGCGGTTGTTGCAGGACATACTTCGTTTCAGCGTGAGACTGCTGAGAAACCGGTTCGACGACTAAAATATCCATATTTAGTGCCTGAACGAAAACTCCGGAAATTTGAAAGGCCCAACCTGTCAGCTCATTAATTCGGGGGATAACAGCGAACGTAGTGCCGGGGCAGGAGGATTTTTCTTGCGCCCTCCCGGCAGTCGCGTCAGAAAAACCCTCCTGCCCCGGGTTATTGAGCTGTTACACTTAAAATCTAAGGAGATGAAATTGGGCCGATGTATTCTTTCGCGACAACAATATTGTCAAACCAGATTCTGCTGACAGCCCCTTGTGGCGTCTTAGGCCGATAGATTTGCAGCCAGAGAAAATTAATTGCCAGAGCTTTCACGCTTCTCCACTGAAACCCATCAAATGCAGAGCCAGAATCAGCGTCAGGTTTCCACCAGCCGCCTGTCCATACGCCTTTGGGAAACCCTGGGCCGAAATAGGAGACAACCTGCCCATCTCTTCGGAAGAGCTTGCCGTCGATCCAGAATGCCTGAGATCCATTGGATGATGAGACCGGTTCGTTCATCCGGACCATGGTTTCCACGCAAATCCATTTCCCTTTTTCCACAGGGGGTTTCGGGCCATACACCAGGAAAGGTGTTCCCCAATATTTCCCATCCCCATGGGCATGCATGCCCTGCCAGTAAGTATAGAAGTCCCATGCCCAATCATTCCCATAAGGCTCAACTCCAGTAGTGAATCTGTCGAGTCCCGAAGGTCTGGCGCCCGCCCCCCCTTGGGGCCAGGCCGTAGGAGGATTATAGCCCCCGATCCAGGCCCCGAAATGCCCAATCGGGGCACATTCCGGATCAAATTTCACATAATACCTGACAAATATTCTGTCATATCCAGGCAACACTCGGCGGTATAGATAGCAGCCGTCCTGCCCGTGCTTATGGCTTATAAGGAGCGATCGATCATCGGCGCTCCCCTCAGGAACATCCTTAGATAAAGACATGATCTCCTTTTCTTTAACAGCGTCCCATCTTGAGAAAATGAGCCGAAAAGCGATTGGGCTTAAGATTTTATAACCCGGTCCTTCGTCAAACTTTTCGACAAATATAACATCAGGGTCTTTCTCGATTCCTTGATCCCCGGGATATCCGGCAGCAATTCCTTGGCGCCCTTCCGGAAGACGGGGGCCGACGGCCAATTGACTCTCTGGCACTGACGACACAATACACAAACCTGTCGGTCGTTTCAGGGGCCGGCGTTTTCCATTTTGCCGGTCTACACCCGGCTGTTCCGATCGGGTCATCGTAGAGGACGTTGGCGGTTTCTTGCCAGTCTTTTTCCTCACTGCCGGAACAACATCTGTGGTCACTTCACCTGCTGCCAGAAGGATATTGTCCCTACTGATTTTCAAATTGTTCTTCTCCCGGCTTTCATGCACGATTACATTGTCGGCAAGATCGGGCAGTGCATTGTTCCTGGCATTGCAGGGGTATAGCGGGGCAAAAACAAGGGAGAGAAAAATAATGAGGGGCAGGGCATGATTCAAAGCCGTTGGTCTCACGCAAAGACACAATGAATGGACGGATGATTTGATAAGGTTTTCCCCCCGCTCTTTTGGGACCCTGTGAGAAATATGGGTTTTCGGAAGGTTGTCAATTCTGGGATAAGGCATTGGCATGACTCCTTTTGTTGATGTGCATGGAATTATAGCATGGTAGGGAGAACTGAAACAAGAAAGGAAATGAGGTCCTGAGTTGTCAAAATCGTCAAAATAACTTGGGCAACATGATTAAAGGACTTGAATGTTGTTGATTCATGTCGCTCATTAGATTCGTGACGTAACAGCTCAATAACCCGGGGCAGGAGGGTTTTTCTGACGCGACTGCCGGGAGGGCGCCGTCTCTTCGTGACTTATCAGTGGGGGAAGCCGCAGCTCGACGAAGTCGAGAATGCGGAGGGGGCAA
>JAGHEC010000125.1 GCA_021159525.1 Deltaproteobacteria bacterium
CATATTATCCAATTCTTATCAGCGATAGTAGTCATCTTTTATATGGCGATCAAGGAAATAAGTGAGACGCGTGGCCCCGGGGACAGGGAGCGGAGCGGTTAACGTCTGAAAGTCCGGATATGGGGGTGGGGTTGAGGCAGACGCAGGATCATTGCCAGTTTGTAATCTTGCGGAAAGGGTAAGGCAAGGCTTGCGCGTTATGTTCCGATCAACCTGAGAGGCCCGCGCGGGCCTGGGCCATGGCTTTTGAACCATCAATTCAATTCATAAAAGGAGGACAAATATGAGGACAGGACATTTATGGGAACGATTGTGGAGGGGGAAAATCGCAGGTGCAATGGTAGTTCTTTTGGGGGGAATTTTTGCCGTTTCAACCCTTTGCACCATTCCGGACAGCCAGGCAACGGGTGTAAACCTCGGGGGCGCCCCGGCAAATTTTACGGCCCTGGCCGAGCAAAACAGCCCGGCTGTGGTAAACATCCGGTCAGAGAAAAATGGGATGACGGGAAATGTTATGATGTTTCCCTTCCACCGGGGGCCGGCTCCCAAGGATGACCCGTTTCACGATTTCTTTGACCGGTTTTTCGGCGGGGGTCCCCGCAGGGAGTTCAAACAGAGGAGCCTTGGTTCGGGGTTTATCCTGGACAAGGACGGTTATATCGTTACCAACAACCATGTGGTGGAAGGGGCCGACAAGATCAAGGTCATTTTGAAAAGCGGAAAGGAATTTGACGCGGTGATAAAGGGCCGGGATCCCAATACGGACCTGGCCCTGATCAAGATCGAGTCAGACAACGATCTCCCCGTGATGGCCCTGGGCGACTCGGACGCCCTCAGGGTGGGGGAATGGGTCCTGGCTATCGGCAACCCTTTTGGTTTGGCCCATACCGTCACCGCAGGAATCATCAGTGCCAAGGGCCGGGTCATCGGTTCGGGGCCGTACGATGATTTTATCCAGACCGATGCCTCCATCAATCCCGGGAACAGCGGCGGCCCCCTGATAAACATGGAAGGTAAGGTGGTGGGGATTAACACGGCCATCATTGCCGGGGGCCAGGGGATCGGATTTGCTATCCCTGTGAACCTAGCGAAAGGGATCATTGAGCAGTTGAAGAACGCGGGAGAGGTTACCCGGGGCTGGCTGGGGGTGGCTATCCAGGATCTTACCGAGGAGCTGAGAGAGTATTACAACCTTGCCGGCAGGAAAGGGGTGCTCGTGACTGAGACGTTTCCTGGCGATCCGGCTGAAAAGTCAGGGATCGAACCTGGAGACATCATTCTGAAGGTCAACGGCAAGGAAGTGGGGAACAGCCGCGAATTGAGCCGGATGATTGCCGAGGCCCCGGTCGGTGAGGAGGTGCAGATCCTGGTCCTGCGTGGAAAGGATACCAAGACATTTCATGTCGCGCTTTCCAAGCGGAAGGATACGGAGACGGCCATGTCAGGGGAAGGCCCTGCTGAACAGCATGCATTCGGCATTGCCGTGTCGGATCTCACGGCCGAGACCGCCCGGCAGTTCAATCTGAAGGACGCCGAAGGGGTGATCGTGGTGGGGGTTGAACCGGACAGCAAGGCCGAAAAGGCCGGCGTGCAAAGGGGCGACATCATCCGGGAGATCAATCACCGTCCGGTAGAGGATGTGGAAGCCTATCAACGAGAGATTAAAAGGATCGATCCCGGAGAGACCGTTTATCTCTATATCCTGAGACCCGGGAGGGGATACGTGGCCCTTAAGCTTGTCGGATAGCAGCCTTTTTTCAGACAGCAGGACCGGAGGCTTGTCAGAGGAGCTCTCTTTGACGGGAAGCCCGGTCCTGTTTAAATCCCCCATGGAGGGATTGATGCTCAGGGATCCTGGGTGCATGACCTCGTCCAGGACCTCAGGCCTGGTCACATCCCAGCGGTCCATGTCTGCCCCATCCCCCTTGTCTGTGCGGCTGAAGCCTGAAAGGCCTTCAGGGCCGGCGATGCCTTGTATCCATAACGTGATGAAATAATTACCACTCCCCCGTATCACCCAACCCTGCCAGACGGACAAGGACCATGACATTGGTGTCCCCGTCCTCTCTGGAAGCCCCCAGCTTCAGGCCCCAGCACTGGCTCTGGTAACCCAGCCATCCGGCGCTCGAGATACTCTGGCCTGCCTCTATATCCCTCTGAAAAGACGCTCCTGCAGAGAAACCGTAAGTTAAGTTTATGTCGGCGCGACAGCTGATGTTGGTCTGCCCTTCGCCGGGGTCTTTGAAATACTGGTAGTCCACCTCGTAGGTATCGGTGCGCCCTCCGCTGCGGGCTACGGAGAGGCTCCCTGACAGGATGGATCGCGTAAAGGCGTTTTCATCGTGATCCCATCTCGCGTTTCCGCGCAGCTCGAGGGACGAGAAAGGCCTCACGATGAGCTCTGCCATGAGCGGGGTGAAGGGTCTGGCTTTGCCGTCCCGTGTCTCAGGGTCAAAATCATAACCCTGATAAAGCTTAAAGGTGCCCCACTGCTGATAGAGGATCCGGCCCTTCTTGTCTTGGAACCGGGCGTCCAGAAAGTTTTCAAGGGCAAAGGCAATCCGATTTCGGTTTCTGTCCTCGGTCTCTTCCTCATAGATGGCCTCCAACCACGGGCTTTCGTATCTCCCCCCGCCTACCGGGGAAAACCAGGGCGTCCTGTCGGCGTTGGTGTGGTATCCCCTGTAAGTATAGGTGAGGACCGGAGAGATCTTGTGGCGCAGCTTTTGGGCATTCAACCAATGAAGGTCATAGACCCGCTCTGCATTGGTGGTCAGTCTGGCGCTCCCCTCATAGGAGGTTTGGTATTGGTTGTTTTTCTTTCCCTGATCGTCGCGGGCCCGGAGTCCGTTGTAGGTATAGCTGAAGGACGGCTCAAACTGGACATATGGTCCCATCCAGAAGGGAAGATTGATCTGAGGAGAGATGGAGACGCTGTGACCCCTGTCGGCATCATCGCTCCAGATGTATTCGTAGCCGGATTCGAAGTTGAAAAACAGGGGCAGCTTTGCGATCTGCTCGGGGATGAGTGTGAAATTGATCCCTCCAGCCGGCTCCTGGATATTGTCTTTGATGGCAGGATCTTCCATCGGTTGATAATAACTTCCGATCCCCTGGAGGATATACGACTCGCCGTCCCGGCTGAGCCTGAGGGCGGACCTGCGGGTGGGGGAGCGCTTTTCCTGAAAAGGCCGTCTTGATTCTTCAGACAGGTTTTCCCTTGAGGAAAATCCCGCCAGCTTTTCCTCAAATTCTCTCAAATAGTCCTGATCGCTTACGTAATCGGCGTCAAGGCGTGCTGTAAGGTCGAGAGGGAGATCCTGGTCGGCCCAGCCCATCAGCCGGTAGCGCGTGCGGTTAGTGCGGGCAAAGGGGCTGATCTCCAGGGAATGCTTGTCTGTCATATCCTTTGTCTCTTTCCTGTCCGAAAGGATGTCGAAGGCCAGGGCGCCTTTTGAATGCACGTCCCGGATATAACGGAATTCCGCGCCCTGCATGTATCCTCTGCTGCTCAGGCAGCGGCTGTAGAAGGTGGCATCGGTCTGATCGGATATGGCCCAGTACAAGGGGATTTCCAGCTCAGCGCCGTTCAGGGTGGAATATCCAGCGCGGGGGGGGAGGAGACCGGACTGACGTTTGGTCTTGGCCGGAAAGATCATATAGGGGACATAGATAATGGGAAGGCCTTTCACGCGGAAGGCAGAATGTTTGACGGTGCCGTACCCCTCGATGGTGACATTGACCTCGGAGCCGGTGATGGTCCAGTCTGGGTTGGCGCCGTCGCAGGTGGTGAGGGTGCAGTCCCAGACAACATAGGAGGCCTCCCCCACTTTTTTCATACGACTCCCGTGGATGTAATAGTGATTGGCCCTCAGAAAAAGAGAGGCGCCCGTGATCTCGCCGGTCTGGGTATTGAGATTAAAGGTTCCTTTTTGGCCCTCCACCACGTCGCCTTCTGTCTCCAACCGCAATCCCCCGGAGACCCTGGCAATACCTGTTTTTACATTGAACTCGGCATACTGGGTATAAAGGGTTTGACCGGCCTTTGTGATGACCACATCCCCTTCTGCCTGGCAAGTGCCTTCCTTTTCGTTGTAGACAAGGGTCTTCGCCGATATGTTCCACGGAAGGCCGTTATCTTTCAAAAGCCTTCTGTTTTTCAACAGGCCTCCTGCAAGGCAAGTCTCCGGGGTCAAAAAGAGGTACAGGAGGCCGATTGCCCATACAAAAAAGATTTTTAAGGGGTATTGAGGCCGAATGGCAGGATCCCTCCTTGACGGCATTGTCCGAACGGCTCAACCGTCCATTACCATAAAGCGCGGGGTATGACAACCGGGAATCCGGCGGCGCCGCACTGATTTCAGGATGGGTTGCGAGAGGGACTGCGCGGCATCCAGCAGGAAGCGATGTCGGCATCTTCCTGTGGCGCGGGCCAGGATGTCCTTGACATAACCGCCCGGCCTCCTTAAGAATGGACCTGCCGCTGAAATGACGGGTTTGGCGGCGCGTGAATTTCCTGCACGCAGATGGGTGCAGCTCCGGCTATATGCTGCGCTAAGGCCGGAAGAAAAATCATCCTGCCCCGGTGGTATGTTCGCCTATTATCCCCTTGAGTATTGAGCTGATAATGAAGGAGGGAATCATGATCATCAAGAAACTGGCGGATGCCCGGTTTAAGGATATGCCGGATCACGAAGACATCACCAAACAGATTGTTATCGGCCCGGAGGATGGTTCCACGGAGATTGTTTTGCGCTATTTCAGAGTGGCCCCCGGCGGGTCGAGCCCATATCACCGCCATGATTTCCCCCATCTTGTCAAGCTGGAGGCCGGGAAGGGGGTGGTCCTCGATCCGGAAGGGATAGAACATCCCCTGGTACCAGGCGATTATGTGTATATCCACGACAACGAGCCACACTGCTTCAAGAACACCGGCCCTGAATTCCTCGAGTTCATATGCATTGTCCCCGTTAGAGGAGAGGGTTAGCCCCTTTTTCAGGTAACCGTTCACGGGGTCTTGAGAGCTCCCTGATACAGTGATATGAGAAAATCGCATCAGCTCAGTAACTGGGGGGATAACAGCGACCGTCTCAGCGGGGCAGGAAGATTTTTCTTGTGCTCCGGGCCTCCGGGCCGGTCTCTTGAGTGACATATCTGCGGGGGACACCCGCCTGCCAAGGCCAATTGAGTGTTCTTGCCAAGACTTTCGTCCCGTGGATCTGCGATGGCAGAAGGAAGTAACATGGGTAACAAGGCAATGGCGGGCAGGGTTGCCCCTTTGGCATTCCCGCATTCGTCGAGCTGCGGCTTCCCCCACTGACAAGTCACAAAGAGACGGCGCCCTCCCGGCAGTCGCGTCAGAAAAACCCTTCTGCCCCCATTTATTGAGCTGTTACTAGGCAACATATATTGCGGATAAGGAGGAAAAGGATGTCTCTTAAAGTGGGAATCAATGGTTTTGGGAGAATTGGAAGGATGGTCTTCAGGGCGGGGATCCGCAACTCCGAGATCGAGTTTGCGGCAATCAACGATCTTACCGACCCTGCAACGCTGGCCCACCTGTTGAAATACGACTCGGTTCATGGGACAATCGCAGCGGAGATTTCAAGTACGGAAAAGTCCCTTATCGTGGATGGAAAAGAGATCGAGATCTTCACCCAGCGGGACCCTACAAAAATCCCCTGGGGAGAACTGGGAGTCGAAACGGTCTTTGAATGCACCGGGCTTTTCAGGGACCGGGAAAAGGCTGCCGGCCATATGGATGCCGGCGCCAAGAAGGTCATCATCTCCGCACCTGCCAAGGGTCCGGACATTACGATTGTTATGGGGGTCAATGAGAACGATTATGACCCGAGAAAACACCACATCGTCTCCAATGCTTCCTGTACCACCAATTGTCTTGCGCCCCCGTGCAAGGTCTTGTTGGATAATTTCGGGATTGAAAAGGGGCTTATGACCACCACCCATGCTTACACCGGCGATCAACGGCTCCTGGATTTTCCCCACAAGGACCTCAGGAGGGCCAGGGCCGCGGCCCTCTCCATGATCCCCACCACCACCGGCGCGGCCAGGGCCGTTGCCTTGGTCCTTCCCCAGCTGGAAGGGAAAATGAACGGTATGGCCATCCGGGTTCCTACACCCAATGTGTCGGTCGTAGACCTGGTGGCCCAGTTGAAAAAAACCGCTACCGCGGATGATGTCAATCAGGCCATGAAACAGGCGGCTGAAACCAATTTAAAGGGAATTCTGGCATTCAGCGACGCCCCGCTGGTTTCCATCGATTTCAATGGCACCCCGGTTTCCTCCACTATCGACGGCCCGTCCACCATGGCCATAGGGGATATGGTCAAGGTCCTGGCCTGGTATGACAACGAATTTGGATATGCCAGCCGGATGGTGGATCTGGCCGTCCATATGGCGCACCGGTCATAGTATCTCATATGAGTCCCGGCAGCAGCAAGGACCTGCTGCTGCCCCACACAGGGGGAACAGGCTGATGATGTTTCAAAGAACGCCGATGATTGCCGGCAACTGGAAGATGAACCTCCGCCATTCCGAGGCGACAGCGCTTATAAAAACCATCAGACAGGGCATTGAGGGCCTCGAGGGGGTGGAAGTCCTGGTAGCGCCCCCCTTCACCCACCTGGCCGTGGCAAGGGAAGCCATTGGCGATGCCCCGATTTTTCTGGCTGGACAAAATATGCACTGGGAGATGAGCGGCGCCTTTACCGGTGAGATTTCCGGGAGGATGCTTCAGGGAGCCACCTGCACGCACGTCATCCTGGGGCACTCTGAAAGGCGGACCCTTTTCAACGAAACGAACGAAACCGTGGATCTCAAGGTAAGGTCCGCCACCTTTTTAGGGCTGATCCCCATCGTGTGCGTGGGCGAGACACTTGAAGAGCGGGAGGCAGGAAACACCTTCGATGTCCTGAAGACTCAGCTCGACGGGTCCCTGCGCAACTTCAAGGCGGATCAATTAATGCGGCCCTCCACAATCCTGGCTTATGAGCCGGTATGGGCCATCGGAACCGGCCGAACCGCAACTCCTGAACAGGCCCAGGAGGTGCATCGCTTTATCAGGGAATGGATCGAAACCACCTTCAATACCGGGACTGCGGCCCAAGTTCGGATCCTTTACGGCGGCAGCGTAAAACCCGAGAATATCTCTGACCTCATGGCGCAGCCCGATATTGACGGGGCCCTTGTGGGCGGGGCGAGCCTAAAAGGCGATTCGTTCGTGCAGATCATTCGGTACAAAGGCCACTGATCGGGATTTCCATCCGGTATCGGCGAGTTAACCCTGAGCTATATCAACTCAATAATTGGGGGGATAACAGCGAAGGCGCCACCGGGGCAGGAAGATTTTTCTTGTGCTCCGGGCCTTCGGGCTCGGTATTGTGATTCTATTTTTGCACCCGTGGACAGCCGCGTTTTTTGGTTGCAAAAAAGTTCATTTTGGGGTTAATATATAATTACGGCATAAGAGATTGCACTGCTGTTCCAAAAAAGGCCAGAATGACCCGCATTGTGACGAAAGCAGCGTCAAAGGGGCGTTACGGCACGGGGCGGCGACAGAAAGAGACAGGTAAATGGTACCAATTATTGTTATTCTGCATGTATGCATCTGTGTGGCGTTAATCCTGATTGTGCTTTTGCAAAAGGGCAAAGGCGCGGGTATGGGCGCCGCCTTTGGTGGATCGAGCCAGACGGTTTTCGGGAGTGCCGGCGCCACAACCCTTCTACACAAGCTGACAACGGGCGTTGCCGTGGTATTTATGCTGACATCCCTGGGCCTTTCGCTTCTCTTCAGCCAGGGAACGACCTCCTCCATTATGGAGGATGTGACCCCGGTACAGGCGCCTGCCGCCAAGACCGATGCGCCGGCCTCCGGGGACAAGACCGAGGCAGAACCTTAAGATGATATGCTTGCCGAAGTGGTGGAACCTGGTAGACACGCTATCTTGAGGGGGTAGTGGGCCACGCCCGTGCGGGTTCAAGTCCCGCCTTCGGCACCATTTTTCTGATAGGGCCGTAATCTTAAGCGGTTACGGCCTTTGGCTTTTTGGCGGGTGCGCATAGGGGCAATTGGCTGCAGTTAGGGTTTCCCCCATATCCTGACCGTCTTGCTCACTTAGCCAAGGCAGAATAAACATCCTTGATGATAGCCGTGCTGATTTCTCGCATGGCCTGGCTCATGGCCCGGGCCAGGGCCTGGGGGTTTTTCTCGGAGAGCGGTTTTTCTGTGCGATACGATTTCTGAAAGAGGACCTGCCTGCTGACATCGGGTTCGTTGTTTGACATGAGGGCGACGGTTACCGTCAGCACGGCCTTCCAACCCTCCGGGCCATCCCACTCCACAAACTCATCCACCGAACCCTCCAGGGCACAGGAAACACGAACGTTGCTATCATAGGGCAAAACAGCCTCAAAAAGGTCGGAGTTCCGCATGTCCCGGCGCAGAAAGTCGGTGACCATGTCCCCTGGATTGGCCCGCCATTTGTGATAGAAATACTCATCCCGCTTGAAGGGCCCCTCCCGGTAAATGATACGGTTTGTGTTGTAAATCGGCGCCACGCTGAACCGTTCGACCTGGAGCGACACCGGGATCGGCTTGAGGTCTCGTATTTGAGGAGAGCCATATTCCAATGTGTAGTGGTGAACCCGGTTTCTCGGTTGTTTGAGATTGAGGCACCCTCCCATAATCACCAGTATGCTCAGGCACAGCAACCACATCCTTGTTTTGTCATCCATGGGGAATCCCTTTATTGCTGCGGTTATTTTTCTTCGGGCGCTACACTTCGAGGCGCCGGGGGCTCGCCGAAAACCAGCTGGGAGGGCTGGTCGGCAAGGAGTTCCAGAAACCGGTTCAGATTGTCGGTGGCCCTTTCCAGGTTCCGGGCGCTGACGGAAAGCCTACCCTTGATCTGGACAGCTGAATCGTCTGTTTTATCGATAAAGGCCGTCCCTTTTTTCAGCAAGAGATTGACATTGTCAACGGCCTTGATCAGCCCCTTCAACACCTCCTCAATCTCCTGTTTATTCCCGGAGAGGAGCCTTTCAGCCCCCGCCATGGTCTGAGTTGCCTCTTCCACGGTATGCATGGCCTGGGCCACCAGTTGATTCATGCCCCGGGCCGTTCGATCAACAGATTCAAGGATGCGATCCCATCTTTCGCGGTTCAGCATACGGTCGGCACTGTCAAGGGTTGACTTGATCCTTGTGGAGATCCCCTTGACGTCAGCATTGGCCATCATCAGGTTTATATTGTCGAGGCTCAGTTTCACTTTTTCCGAAATCCCCTTCAAGTCCAGGGATTTGACATGGTTGATCATCTCGTTTAATTCACTGAGGATCTGAGTCAGCTCCGAGGGTTTGGAGGCTACAATCGGGTACTCGGAAGGAAAGGTGACGTGCGGGGACCGGTCCGGTTCACCCGGTTTTTTTCGATCCAGTTCCACGAACACGCTCCCGGTAATCCCCACGCTTTTCAACTGGGCCACGTAAGTTCGGTCAAGGGCCTGGCCTGTTTCAATCTTCATGACAACCTCGATCAGCTTTGAATCCGGAGCCACCCGGATCTTTGCGACGCGGCCGATCGGCACCCCCCTGTATTTGACGGGGGCGTCCTGGCTCAGGCCTTGAACCGATTCATTGAAGTAGGCTGTATAAAAGTGCCCCTTTTCCAGATAACGGGACATACCCAGCCAGATAATAGCTGCCAGGCTAATGCTGATTCCGCTGATCACAAACAGGCCCACGGCAAATTTGGTTTTCTGGGAGGCCATTATCCAGTACCCTTCTTGTTGAGGCCCCTGTCCGAGGCCCGACGGGTGAAGAACCGCCTGACAAATGGATTTTGACTGTGATCCCGCAGATATGCGGGATCACCCTCAGCGATAATCCCCTTGGAGGCCTTATCCAGCATAATGATTCTCCGGGCCACGGTAAAGATGCTTTCCAGTTCGTGGGTCACAATGACCATGGTGGTTCCCAGGCTCTTGTTCAGATGGAGAATAAGTTCATCCAGTTCAGCAGAGGTAATGGGATCAAGCCCTGCAGAAGGCTCGTCAAAAAAAAGAATCTTTGGATTCAGGGCCATTGCCCTTGCCAGACCGGCCCTCTTTTTCATACCGCCGCTCAATTCTGAGGGGAAGTGATGCTCGTACCCCTGGAGATTCACCAGTCCCAGCTTCATCCTCACGAGCGTCAGGACCGATTCCAGCGGCAAAGAGGTGTATTCTTCAATGGGAAGGGCCACATTTTCTGCAATCGTCATGGAGCCAAAAAGGGCGCCTCCCTGATACAACACCCCGACTTTTCGCAGAATCTTCTGGAGCTTGGCCTCGTCCTGGGCGGAAACCTCGTCGCCATCCAGGATAATGTGGCCGGAAATGGGCGGTATAAGACCGATAATGGCCTTCATCAGGGTGCTCTTGCCGCATCCGCTGCCTCCCAGGATGACAAAAATCTCGCCTTCGTAGATGTCAAACGAGACCTGATCGAGGACGGTCACGTCACCGTATCCAACGCTGAGATCTCTCACCTGAATAATGGGCTGCTTGGTCATTCGCGGGTCCTATCCCCAATAACGGAGTATCACTGAAAAAACAGAGTCGGAGAGGATGATCAGAAAGATGCTGCTCACCACGGCAGACGTGGTTGCCCGCCCTACGGATGCAGCCCCGCCGCTCACCTGAAACCCCCGGTAACAGCCAATCCAGGTGATCAATACCGCAAAGACGCCGCTCTTGAGAACGCCCCAGAATATGTCAAAGAGCCTCAGCGTCTTGATGGTCTGTGCAATATATGAATGGACGGTCAAATCCAGCATGGAAATGCCGACCAAAAGGCCTCCAACGATCGCAAACAGGTCTGAAAACAGGGTCAGGATGGGGACCATGACCATTGCCGCCGTCAGTTTGGGAACCACGAGGAACAGAACCGGATTGAATCCCATGGTAAAGAGGGCGTCCACTTCTTCCGAGATCTTCATGGTCCCGATCTCAGCGGCAAAGGCCGACCCGGATCTGCCGGCCACGATAATGGCGGTAATGATGGGACCCAGCTCGCGGGTCATGGCAAGGCTCACCAGGGATGCGACATAGATATTGGCCCCGAATTGCTGGAGCTGAACCGAGGACATGAAGGCCATGATCAACCCCATGAGAAAACTGATAAGGGCCACAATGGGGAGTCCGTCCACGCCTACCCTCTGCATATACAGCAGGGTATCGGACTTTCGCAGGGACCTGGGTTTGGCGCATACATGAATAAGGGAAAGGAGGATCGATCCGACAAAGGTGACGGCATCATTCAGACCCGACATCTGCTGTATTACTGCGTCCCCGATCCGGGTGAACAACCCCGGAGATTTCTTCTTGGGAATCGGGATCTCTTCCTCCAGGGAATCGAGATTGAAAAGGGAGAGGAGTTCCTTTATGCGGTCGCTTGCGCGGGTGATATGAAACGCCGCCTTTGCCCGGGCCGCTGTCTTCCTTAATTCGGCCAGGACCAGTACGCCGAAATCATCGAAATAATCGACCTGATGCAGGTCCACGCACAAAGAGGCAAAGACGGATTTCTTCAACCGGTCGGTCAATTCCTCAATCATTGGGCCTGCAGTGGTTGCATCCACTTTTCCATGCAGCCGGAGGATCAAGGCGCCTTGAGGATCTTCCGAGATATCATATTGAGGCGCTGAAAACATGTTGTCTGCTTTAATGCCCCTTGAGTGCATTATTGACTTTTGTTCCGGTTGAGGCCGTCAAAATGTAGGCCCTTCAGATCCGTTTCCTCCATATTGTATCGCTCCCTGAGCAGGTCCATATCCATCTGGAAAACAAGCCAGCCTGCAAAGGCGCCCTTATCGTGCAGCTTGAACGCAATTTCGGTTTGCCGAATACCCATGGGATGGTCCTTTTGTCCTCGATAAAGGGTCACGACCTTGTAATCCACGCTCCCCCTTTCACCCAGATCAATGCCGGAATAACTGTTCCCTATCATCTCCTTTTCATCCAGATCAGGAAGAATGGAGTAGGCATCGAATACCCGTTTATCTTTTCCTATGAGCAAAAGGCTTGCGAAGGGAAGCTCAGACCCCTCTTGAGCGCTGAAAAACCCTTTCATCACGTGGGTCGTCTTCTGCCGGTCCCCGGCCGCAAAGGGCTTTACGAGCAGCGATCGCAGCAGCCGGTAATTGAAAACCAGATCGTTTTTCAGGTCTTCTTTTCTTGTATCGGCAATATAATAGCCCTTTGAAAAATAAGGATACGCAAAGAAGATGCTCACTGCCCCCACAATCAACAAAACCGATAGTGGGATGATGCATTGTTTCACCCGCTGGTAGCGTTTGGCAACCATCTCTGCCTGGGTGGTATCCCTCCCCGAAAAGAGGATCCCCTGAAAATTGTGCTGACCATCGTACAGGATTGTGGTGCTGATGGAGACGTAGCGTATGCCTTTCCTCGGGTGTTTGACCTTCAGGGTCCTTTCACCCACCGAAAGTTTGGATATAACTTCCTGGAGGAAATGGCGGTACTTGGCAGGGTCTTCATACAGCTCCTCAGCCGGCCTGTGGCGCATCTGCTCTTCTTCCATGCCGTACAGCTTTTCCGCAGCATGGTTGCATGACAGAATTTTTCCGTCTTTATCGGTCAGGATTATCGCATCCGGAAGCCGATCGCAGAATTCTTTCAGTCCGCAAACGATCTGGCTGGTTTCGTTGAGACGCCGGGCCAGATGCCAGGCGAATTCCCGTACTACTTCCGGAAACTCGATGAAAAAATTCGGAAGTTCCTGTGCGGGTATCCTGATGACGGTCAGATCGCTCAGGGCCTTTACCGTGGCGCTCCTGTGCTCCCCCAAGAGAAAAGACATCTCTCCGAATATCGACCCCTTTTCTGATATTTCAGAGAGTTTCTGGGTTCCCTTGAGAACACCAGCCTTTCCATCCACCACTATGTAAAGGTCTTGTGAATCGTCACCCTCGAGAAAGACCGTCTGACCCATCTCAAAGGTCACTTTGTATTTATCTAATCCTTCTTTGTTTAAGACATTATCTAACATGAAACAGCATCAGCTCAATGATTAGGGGGATAACAGCGAACCTACCACATGGCCGGGATGATTTTTCTTGCCCTTCGGGCAAAGCGACCGAAGAAGAGACGGCGCCCTCCCGGCAGTCGCGTCAGAAAAACCCTCCTGACCCGGGTTATTGAGCTGTTAGGTGAGGCAGACAATCCCGAATTTGACCAAAAATCACCCGTGAACGGTTACGCAAAACCCTTCCGACCCTATTTATTGAATTACTACATGAAGCAGATATTAGCCGCTGTTTGGATCAAGGGAAAATCATCCGGGCCTGAAGACTGTCATGAGGTCTTATTGGTCAAGACCTGTCAATCGGAAAGGACACGACAAAGGTTGTGCTCCCCCCTTCGGCCATGATCTCAATTTTCCCCTTTAGGAGACGGATGATGCGGTAGGTGATATACATGCCCCTGCCCTCACCTTCACCCTCGACGATTTTCTGCCGGTCTTGTTCGGATATCTCCCCTGTATTCTTGATCTCCACACAGGCCCAATCGCCCTCTGAATATGTCCTTACAGCCAGTTCTCCCCCTTTGAATGGAATCGCCTTTGTGGCATTGTTCAGGAGATTGTCAAGCACCCTTTCCAGATGGAGGGCATGGCATTTGACTTTAATATCGGGATCATAAGGTCCCTCCTTCAAGTCGATGTTGGGTTTGAGTTGCTCTTTGATGGCCTCCCGGTTGATCTCGAACCGTCTCCTCACGATATCGGTGAGGTTTACCTTCTGCTCCTCCCCAACCCTGTAGATGCTCATGGCCAGTTCCTGCAAGCGGCTTGTCTCCTCCACCAGGATATCCAGATACTTTTGCACCTGGACCCTGGATGCCTCCCATTCACCCTTTTCCGCGATCTTCTTGAGGCGTCTCGCAAATCCCGCGGTCGCAATGGCCGGGTTCTTGAAGTCATGCAGGGCGTCGTCGAGACGCTCCATTTTCCGGGCCTTCAGAAGTTCCCTCCCCAGAAAAAGAAGGAGATCAATCTCGTCATCTCTGTACCGCTGGCGCTGATCCACTGCGTCAAAGGTCATGAAATGGGAAATCTCACCGTTGTAGCCGAGAGGAATGTAGAGAATGGAGTGGATATGATGAAATGCTGTAAAACGTTTGAGATTTTCGGAAATCAGATCACTGCGCTGAGGGTCCACAATCAGGATGTAAAGGGGTGTGACCACCTCGTAGAGGGAGTCTCCGGAATACTGTCTCAGTTGGAGAAGCAATTCAAAAACCGGCTCCTCACTGACCGGAATGACCTTGCCCACGGTATGATAGCCGCCTACGCTCGGGAACCCGGCCTCCAGGATGACATGACCTAAATCTTCTGAAACGGAAAAGAGGGTGCAGCTCTGAAGATCCACGATATCGGTCAGCTCCGGAAGCACTTCATTGAACGCTTCTGCCAGCTTGACGCCCCCCCTGGACCCCACCTTCTGAAAGATGTGGCGGACAATGGCCTCCTTCTTTTCGGCCATCCTGTGCATGGAAAGGATCTTCTTGCGGGCAATGACAAAGCTCAAACGCTTGGCCATGGTATTGGCCGTCTCGATCTCCAGCGGCCTGAACTCGCGGTCTTTCTCTGCATAGTAAATCTGAATAACCCCTATGGTGTCCCGTTCCCGGGGGAAAAACCGGGGAATCTCAAGAGGAATGGCCAGCAAGGAGTGAACCTGCTTGCTCTGGATCACATCCTTGTTGTGGTAGCGTTCTTCTCTGGAAAGATCCGGAGCCACGTAGGCCTGTCTTGTCTTGACCACCTCGCCCGCAATGCTCCCGTCAAGTGGAATAATGGCCTCGCGATTCTCTTCTGAGGAAGGGTAGGAACAATAGGAGAGCATCTGTTCTGTCTGAGGATCGTAGATCCTCACCGAGGCCGAACTGGCCCCCAGAAATTCAACCATAAATCTGGTTGCGCTCTCCAGGATCTGCGGCTCGGAAAGGTCTGCATCAATATCAACGATCTTATTGATCTGGGCGATGAGTCGAGTCAGGAACAACGACAGCACATTTTCGTCAATCCATTTCATCAAAATGGACCAGAATCCCTTGTCAACAGGGACCCCCTTGGCCCAGGGCTGCCCTCGGATTTGTTTCGCTAAGTCCTCCAGTCTCAACAACATAACAGGCCTCCTGATCGGTGGCTGGCCCTCATCCCTATGGAGCGGAAAAGAGCAGGGCCACCGTCTTTCGCGCCCATCTGTTCCTTTGAAAATACTAAATAATGCCAGAACAGCGCCGTTACATCTTGAAAAGCTGCAAAAAAATACCAGTAAAAGGTAAAAAAGTCAAGCAAGTGTAAAGGAAAACGCACATGTGTAGACCTTGACCCGCGAATAAGCTTATGCTAATCTTCATTGTGACAAAATCACCATAAGCAATTCATTTGGAGCAACCGATAGTGGCATCCATGACAGTAAAGCGGTCCTTTCAGGTCCTGGAGTTGGCGCCGGGCGCAACTCTGAATGAGGTGCGGCAGGCCTACAAAGACATGGCAAATATCTGGCATCCGGATCGCTTCTCCGGAAATCCCCGCCTGCAATACAAGGCCGAGCAAAAGTTGAAAGAAATCAATGCGGCCTATGAAACATTGAAGGCGTTTTTCCAGGGGCATGCCCTCTCCGGTCGGGCTGCAACCCATAATGACGCCATGATGAACAACCGGAAAGTCCCGGTGACAAGTCGCACTGAAATGGCGGCGGAAGCCGGAACGGTGTTTGTCCTCGGTCTTCTCTCCCATGTTTCTTCTGCATGGCGCCGTTTTGTGGAAAAGGATTAACATCTCTCCCCTCATAACAAAAAGTAAAGATCAGGGGCCCGAGGACCCGGCTTTGGTTATCCCCGGGGGATTTAGTCTGCTGCAAGTTGAATGGCTCAAGAAGTGCCGTAAATTGGTTTTTCCAATACTTCAATACTCCATTACTCATGGTTGAGCCCGTCAGGCAGGACCATATACCTCCAACCTGGCGCTTGAAACCAGAATTTCCATATGCCACGATACGGCAAGAAAAGCAGGAAAGATGCCGTAAAAGGCAAATTTTGCTTGAGCTTTTTAGAAAGCTGTAGTAATAAACAAAAATTCTGATAGCTCAATAAATAGCGGCAGGAGGGTTTTTCTGACGCGACTGCCGGGACTGTTGTCCCCCTAATTATTGAGCTGATACTAAAAATTTCACACAGATTCCATCTGTGCGGTTAGGTGTTTCACCGCGCAGGCGCAGAGTTTACGGAGGAAAAGGATTGCTTCTTTTCTGCAGATAGGGGAGAAAAGAACCAACCGGTGTTTCGATTTTACCGGCATGCTTGAAAAAAAGCGCTCTTTGCGTCCTTGCGGTGAAATAAAGGTTCTCATCAATCTGCATGGCTTAAACGTAACAGCTCAAAAAACAGGGGCAGGAGGGTTTTTCTGACGCGACTGCCCGGGATGGCGAAAGAAAAATCATCCTGCACCGGTGGCAGGTTCGCTGTTATCCCCCTGCGTATTGAGCTGATACGCTTAAACTTAACTGCACAGGTCCCAGAAATCGAAGGCGGATTTATCAGCCGGCAATACAGTCTGGGAGAGGCTGTGTTTCCGTATTGCCAATAACATTGGTATATGATAGAGGTAGCTATCTGCCTATCATTTCCAAAATCCTTTATTTAAGGAGGTAGTAACATGAAAAATATCAAACGGGATCTGCAGTCAATGATCAAAAGCCTCAAGATGTTGGTTGAAAAGGCCGAAAAAATTGAGAAGCAACTGGATGCCGCAAAACAGTCTCATCCGCTCAGAAGCCAAAACGCCCCGGATAAAAATGCTTCAGGCAACAAGAAACCTCACATGACTGCTACTGACATCATACTGGGCATCATTAAACGTCAGAAAAAGGGAATCGATACAGCCACCCTGAAAAAGAAGACGGATTTTGACACTAAAACGATCAGAAACGTCATTTTCAGGCTTAAGAAGCAGGGTAAAATCCAGTCTGCGAAGCGAGGCGTTTATATGGCGGTCTAATCAAGGCCTGAACGCGGTGCGGCCCGGCATGCCCTTTCCCGCCCTGGATTGATGTTTATCCGTATGGTGGGATGAGCTCCCCGCGAAAAACCGGCCGTGGGATGCGACACGCTGCGAGGGCATCCCGGGGGCAAGGGGACTTATGCAGGTGCAAGCAAAGACCCGCCGGATCTTTCCACCGGACAGCGGGGAGTGCCTGAAGCAGCTCTTCCCGTGCAGAAACTTTTATGGCGGCCGGCCGAGCCCCGGACGAAGCGGACGGGTTCCGTGCCGGTAAGGCAAGGAGACGGTTATGCGGAAAAGAATAAAGAAAGGCCTGGCTTTTGTTCTGATCTCATGCCTTCTGTCCTTCCATTTTGCAGTCCCGGCCCGGGCCGAGGAACATCTGCAGGAGCTGGATGAAAAGGCCGGATACATGGCTGGAGACCTATTTGTCGTACGGCCGTTAGGCATTGCTGCGACTGCAGTGGGCACGGTCATCTACATTATCTCGCTTCCGTTTTCCCTCGCGGGGGGGAATGCAGAGGAAGCACGACAGAAGCTCGTGTACGATCCCGCCCAATATACCTTCACACGGCCGTTAGGTGAACCATAAAAAGGACGGGAAATCTCCAAAAGGCCGCTTTCTGCATGGTCGCATGTTTCTGATCTTACTCTGCGGCCTTCAGCCTGCGGCCCAGGGTCTGCAGAAGTTCTATTGCGATAGAAGGATTTCTCTTGATCTCTTCCCGGATGTTCCACCGGCCAGGGAAAGCACCTCGGTACGATCGTCCGCCACAACGCTTGCGGCGCGCACATAATCATCGATCAAGGCCATTTCGCCAAAGTAATTATCATGACAAAATTCCTGCATCATTCATGACGCTGCCCTCCGGCTACCATCCGTCGTGACGGCAGATAGTCTGGATTTACGTTCTGCAGGGCATGGAAGATATTGCCCTTGACCTTTTTGTTTGACCGGTACAGACCATGAAGCATCTGCCTGATTTCCTCCCTCTTTGAAACCCCGGCGCTGGGACAGCCCAAGTCGATCTGGTCCCACGCCATTGCCCGGGAATAGCGCTGAATAATATCTTCATCAATGAGATAAAGGGGTCGGATCACAGTCAGCTTTCCGCCAAAGAGTTCCTGGACAGGAAGCATGGTGCTGATGGAGGCAGCGTAAAAGACGTTTAAAAAAAAGGTCTCAATCATATCGTCCTTGTGATGACCAAATGCGATTCGGTTGCAGCCGATTTCTCCGGCCAGCTCAAAAAGGCGTTTTCTTCTCAATCGGGAACACAGAAAACATGGATTTTCCCTGTTTTCCGGTCCGTGCGCCTGAGGCCCGATATGCGTTTGGATCACCCGGTGGTCAAATCCGTGCCTTGAGAAAAAGGCGGCCATCTGACCGGCCGAATCGGTCCCAAAGCCGGGATCTATATGGACCCCGGTGATGCGATAGCGGATGGGAATTCGCTTGATCCTTTCCCTCAGCAGCCACAAGAGCGAAAGGCTGTCCTTTCCGCCCGATACCGCAACCATGACATGATCCCCGTCCTTGATCATCTGGTGGGTGTGAATGGCCTTCCCCATGAGACGCTTCATTTCTTTGGCAACAAATCCCAAATCCTGATTCTCCTTTAAATCATCCCAAGCAAAAGAATTTGTCTGATAACCTCTAACCTCCCCGCCACAGATTCATAAAGGGTCGGCCAGGATGTGAGGCTCAAGGTCTCCACACGGCCCTGGCGGCAAATAACCTGAGACCACACAAACAGGTGCAAGGGGGTACTGACAGGTTGTTCTAATCGGTCCATCCGGCCCGGGTCAAGGGGTTTTGGTGGAAAGACAGGGAAGAGGCACGTGCATTACAGGGCCATCTGACAAGATTGGGAAAGAATATTCTCCTTGACAATGAGAAGCGTTTCCTCTTGAAATACAATTAACTGGATTGCAAGCCGTCAGACGTCTTCTGTTAAGGCTCCTGAAGAAAAATCAGAAAGCGCCCGGCAAACTGTTGAGCTGCGATAAAGATCAACCGCCAGAGGGGTGAAAGCAATGGCAGACGTTCGCCAAGAGGAGTTTCCGGCCGTTACGTTGACATACGAGAAAGGCGACCTCATTATCAAGGAAGGCGATTACGGAATCTCTGTTTACAAGATCAACAGGGGCAGGGTTTTGATTTATGCGGAGAGGCATGGGAAGAATGTCCCTATTGCCACCCTGGGCCCTGACGAGATTTTCGGGGAGATTGCTTTTTTTAACAAGGGGGGCGAGAAACGCTCTGCATCGGCCAGGGCCCTGGAGCAGACAGAACTGGAGGCATGGCACCCCGCTATGCTTTCCAAGGAATACCAGGAAATGCCTCCGGCGCTCAACTACGTGGTAAGGCAGCTCGTGATCCGTCTTCTTCGTATGAATCGCCTGCTGGTCCAGTTGACAGAACAGGAAGAGAAACGACGGAAGGCCCTGGAGAAAAGCGATCCCTTTGTCTCCCGGCGGCGTTTTTACCGGAAGCCCGTTGACCTGGAGTGTTATTATCGGCCTGTCGGGTTGCAGGCCAAAAGCCGTCTTTCAGGCCGCATCAGGAATATCAGCCTCAACGGGCTCGGGATGGAAATCGCGGTCCAGAACACGGCTAACGTTTCCCACGTAGTAGGCGATTCGTTTGTTATAAAAACGGTCTTGCCAAGCGGAAAAGACCTCGATTTGGAGGCCAAGATCGTATCGCTCAAACAGAGCGAGACCCCTTCGAGACTCCTGCTGGGCTTGTCCATATCGCGGTTGTCTGAAGAGACAAAAAAGGTACTCGGCTTTTTTCTGTTGCCATGACAAGGGGGGTAATCCATATGGAAAACATGCAGCCGTTCATGCAGCTTTATCTAACCGGGGAGGAAAGCTATGAATCGGGTGACATCATCATTGAAGAAGGGAGCAGGGGAAACTGGATCTATATTGTTCTCAAAGGTCAGGTGAAAGTAACCAAGCGCACCAAATTGGGAACAGTAACCCTGAATACGCTCAAGCAGGGCGCCGTTTTTGGAGAAATGGCCCTCTTCGGCAAATTGCTGGATGGTCGAAGCGCTTCAGTGATTGCTGCCGACGGTCCTGTCACCGTGGGTGTACTGGATTTTGACCTCCTGCGAAGGGATTATGAATCCCTTTCGCCACGGCTCAGGCTCCTGATCGACACAGTCATCATGCGGCTCAAGGAAACCAATGAAAAGATTGCGGCCTTTGTGCTGGCAGCCAATCGCAAAGGCCCTGGAGAGAAATAACTCCAGCCCCCTTGCTGTGCCGGCTTTATTGCCCGGCATACCGCTCTCCAAATATTTTTGTCCCTATCCGGACCATGTTGGCACCCTCTTCAATGGCCACCTGGTAGGAATTGGACATTCCCATAGAAAGGATCTCCATCTTTACCCCTGGTATGTTGCTCTTTGCAATATCGTCAAAAACAGCGCGGGTTTTCTGAAAATAGGGCCGTGCCTCCTCCGGATCCCCGGTGAAGGGTCCCATGGTCATCAATCCCATGATCCTGACATGCTTGAGGCTTGCGATTTCTTGGATGAGGGAGGCGGCGTCGTGCGGCATGACCCCCGCTTTCTGGGGTTCCTCGCCGCTGTTGATCTCGATCAACACGGGCATGGTTCGACCCATGTTGCGACACGCCTTGTCAATGGCGCCGGCCAGCTTGAAGGAGTCTACGGTTTCAATCATATCGAAGATGCCAACCGCCTTTTTCGCCTTATTGGACTGAAGATGACCGATCAGGTGCCATTCCGCCTGACGGCCGATGAGGGAAAATCCGGCCTCTGCCTCCTGAACATAATTGTGTCCGATTATTGTAATCCCTGCCTGGATTGCCTCCAGGATCTCCTCGGGGGTCCTTGTCTTGACGGCAGCCACCAGCCGCACCCCCTCAGGGAGGGATTCCAAGAGCTTCTTGACATTCTCCTTGATCATTGACCCTTCTCCTTGCAACGAGTTACGGCTTTAGCGGTCAGGCTGCCCCTTGCGGAGAATGGCCGGGGCAGAGCTTTGCCCCCCTGAGGCCACGCAGCCCTTTGGCCGATGCCATCCCAATAAAAAGACCTGATAGCGCATTTTTCAGGAACTGTAAAGCCCCATCGAGGCAGGACATAGCCACAGGCTCCTGAGAGACCATTGCCTTTTTCGAGGCCCGGGTGTATGGTAACAGACAACCGAAGGGGTTCCCTGAGCCCAGCCGCGGGTTTGCTCATGCGGTTTACGGATATTCTGAAATGATGAGGAACAATATGACCATTGAGACAACCAAACCCCATTTTGCCAGAAAACACGGGCCGGAGACCCCGGTCGATCCCAGGATCGAGGCGGCCCTGAAGCAGGCGGCCCCCGCCGGCAAGCTGGCATGCGCTGTTGCATTTAAGATAGCGTCCGATCTGAATGTGGAGCCGAAAGAGGTGGGCCGAGTCGCAGATCTTCTTGAAATGAGGATGGTAAAATGCCAGTTGGGGCTCTTCGGGTATCAGCCGGAAAAACGGATCGTGAAGCCGGCCCGTATTGTGCCGGAAGATCTCGAACAGGCAATCAAGGAAATGTTAATTGATGGCAGGCTGCCGTGTCCCGGCGCCTGGAAAATCAGCAGGGACCTGGGTATTCGGAAAATGGCCGTCTCATCGGCATGCGAGACCCTGGGAATCAAAATTTCGTCCTGCCAGTTGGGGGCCTTTTAATGGCGCTGCCAGGGCCGAAAAAGCCGCCTCCTGAAGGGGCCGTTCATGCACGGACCTTCAGAAAGCGGCACATGGCAATAGCTCAATAAATAGGGGCAGAAGGGTTTTTCTGCCGCGACTGCCGGGAGGGCGCCGTCTGAGCTGATACAGCACATGGATAATCCACAGTTAACAGCTGCATGAACCGCCGCACGATCCCCCCAATTGCATACTTGAAGAGATATTGAACCCCGATCCCATCGGGGAATTGACATAGTCTACCCGTATGGGCTTGATATAGTCATACAGGGCCTTCTCCACCACATAGGTGAGGCCCCTGTCGTCAAAGACCTCATCGCCTTCACGCGACTCATCCAGAGCCATACCCAGAGAGGGTCCTGATCAACCGACCCCGGAGAGCATAATCCGGATAGCCGGGATCTCCTCCCTGTCCTTTAAAAAATCTTTAATCATCTCACTTGCCTTTTCGGTAACCACTAACATATGACCCTCCTTACTGGTATTTTCTTCATACGGACTGCTGTTTATCGTAGACACGAGAACCTGATTGTCAACCTATAGAGACGAGTCTCAAAAAAAGGTGACACACATTTCAGAAAGGCTCTTCCGACAGTCTCTGCCGTAGCCAGATGCAAACCTTGTCCAGTTCCCCCCTCAGTTCCTGCATGACCTTGCCCCGGTGACTGACCTGGTTTTTTTCTCCCCGGGTCATCTGGGCAAAGGTCTTTTGAAGGGGAGGATAATAAAAAAGCGGATCATATCCGAATCCGTTGCTCCCCATCAGCTCGGTTGATATAACCCCTTCGCAGATCCCTTCATAAATGAGGGCGGGCCCCCGGGGTACGGCAATCGCAAGGATACAAATGAAAGCCGCATTTCTCTCCTCTATCCCCTTCATCCTCTCCAGGAGCTTCAGGTTGTTTTCCATATCGCCGGCGCCTTCCCCTGCGTATCGCGCGGAAAAAACGCCGGGCTCTCCGCCAATGGCCTTGACCGTCAACCCGGAGTCATCCGCAAGGGCAGGCAGCCCGAGCACCCGTGCGGTAAAGCGGGCCTTTATGACGGCATTGTCTTCAAAGGTCTCTCCATCCTCCACAACCTGGGGGATGGGCCCGAAATCATCAAGGGTCCGCACCTCGATGCCGCTACCTTTGAACAGTTCTGTAAACTCGGCAATCTTTCCTCTGTTTCGAGTTGCCAGCACCAGAGGCCGATCCAGTTCAATAGACTTTCCCAAGCCATTCATAACGCTTTGATCCCTGTTTCATTCATACGCCAACCAGCTCAGACAGGACGCGAATTCAGCGGCAAAGGCTTTTTTTGCCGCGACTGCCGCAAAGGCCCCGCCTCTTCTTCGCCCGCTTCGCTCGCCTCAGTCCGGAGGCCCGGAGCGGAAGAAAAATCCTCCTGCCCCGGCACTACGTTCGCTGTTATCCCCCTAAGTATTGAGCTGACACGGCGTTGTTTTATAATATCAGGGTGTTGTGATCTACCCCCAGGGTGCATGAAATGCCCGGATCGGCCAGTCCACCGTGGAGAGTTCTCCGGCCATCTCCAACTCCCCTTGGTTTTCGCAAGCCGCTGTGCCTTTCTCAGAAATGATCCCCAGGCAGTAACGACTTGATGTCTACCACAGGTGTATTGTCGATGACTTCCAGAGGCTGCACAAAGAGCCTGCATGGCCATTGGATAGAAAGGATGCGGGTCCTGTGAAGACCGATCGGGTTGGGCCGGTGGGGAGACCGGGTCGCGAACACGCCCCGCATGGGGTTTTCCGGGTTCCCCCTGGGGTGGACTTTGAGCCTGAACCGCTCAGCCAGGTGGAGCCAGGTAAGCACCAGGATCTCGCCGCCTGGTTCCAGACCATGGAGGGCCTCAGCGTATTCAGGGGCAATCTCGATACAGGCCTTGGCATGGCCTTCCTTCTCCTGAGGTCGGCACTGATGGAGGGCTTTCAAGTCAGACCGGATGATCCCGATCTGCCTCAATTGAAAATCACGCTGCTTTATCGGCATGAACCCGCCGCGGTGAGGCCCATGGCAACCTCAAGGCACTTTCTACTGACCTATGTGGCCGCGAATAGTCTCTATAAGTTCCTGGATATCGCTCTTATTGAGCTTACCATATTTCTTAAAGACCAGCCTTCCCTCCTTGTCAAACGCCAATACGTCGCTGTTGTCGTCGGCAATGCCCCATGCCTTCACCAGGACCTTCTGGTAGTCCCGCACATAGGTAGCCGTGGGGTATTTTTCCTGCTTTTCCTTCAAGGCCGCTGAAATGGCAAAGTTGGGAAGCCAGGTGGCATCCATATTGATGATAGCAAAGGTCTGGTATTTGTCCCGGGGGAAATTCTCCTTCTGGAGCGCATCGCTTGCCTCGTTGTTGAGCTCTTTTTCATCAGGGTCCACATAAAATATCACAGTGACCTTGCCTGCCATTTCCTTGCCCCTCCAGGGAGTTGAGTCCAGTCTGCCGCCCAAATCCCCTTCCAAGACCACGTCTTTCGGGATCTGCCCCAAATCCAGTCCAGCCCAAGCCATCGGCGCCGCCAACCAGACCGCCAATGTCAGTGCCGTCTTCATTGGCCGCATGAATGTTCTGCTCCATTTTTTTGAGTTCATGATCATGATTGCTCTCTCTTGCAAAACATTGAGCCGGCAGGCACGGTTGAGGCCCGGAGCGGATGAAAAATTATCCTGCCCCGGCACTGCGTTCGCTGTTACCCCCCTGATTATTGAGCTGATACGTCTTTCTCATATCAATGTATCAAAGAGATCTCAAGCCCCCGTGAACCCTTACTATTATTTTAGAGGGTCCGGGGTAAGGTGTCAATTACATAATAGCACCGTGAAAACGGGCCATTATCCGACCAATCACAAAAATCGGCCGAAATTCAGCGATGTTCTGTTGATGCTTACGCGGGTATGTTCCTGGACCAACTCGTGGCTTGTCTCACGAAATGGAAGATAAATGAGCGACGCCCCCCTTATGGAAAGGCGTATATCCTGAAGACGCGGCATAAACACCTTCTTGTTGACGGCCGTCCCGGCCAGGGTGATCTTGATCCCTTGTATGGCCTCACTCAAGGGAACCGTTGCAGGATAAAGGTTTCCGGGGGGCAGTCTGCCCTCCGGCTCATGGGGGATCTGCATGACGGTCAACTGCCTTGAAAGATAGAGAAAACGGCTGGGTCGAATCTTAAAGGCCGGACTCCAGAAATACATGTTTTGATCTTCCCATTTCCTTTGGACCACCCTGGGCTGGTTGGTGGCGCGGATAAAATCCGCATAGGAGGCGATGGGAATCCCCGTGGTTTCGACAGCCATCTTCCAGAATGGCAGGTATATGCTCTCGGATGAATCCGCGGATACTACGCCGAGCTCTCTTTGAACGAATTTTCCCTTTTTGACCTCCCATGCGGTCTCGCAGTTTCGGCAGGTGAGAACCACGCTGTCCCTTTCTCCTGTAAGATTCCAGCCGCACCGCGGGCACAGGGTCGGCAGAAAGGTTAGTTTCCAGCGGGGGCCATGGTCTGCAATAGAAGACAAGATATCGCGATGTTTGGGCAGTGCGGCTACCGGTCTGTTGGTTACCCCGTCAAAGATGACCCCCCTTTCAACATAGAGGGGGAGATAAATAAGGCTCACGGCATCGCCGATAAAGATACGACACAGGGCTTCTCCCATGTCTGCGGCCGATGAATGCCTTTTCGCCCGTTCCAGCATGTCATCGGTTTTGAGGAAACATTTCAGAAAAGAACCGGCCACATCCGCATGTGCAAACCGCATCTTCATGGCCTGAGGCCTGAGCCCTAAAGACATAGGGAATCGCTTGAAGGGGATCCCTAATTGGGTAATGTCCAGGATGCGATAGTGAACACCTTTCAGGTCGCAGTGAAAGGCCGTTCCCTTGAACCGGAGGTAGGGGGCGAAAATAAGATCCCGGTTGCTTTCCCTGGAGGGAAGGACAAAGCGGTAGCAGTCGTCCGAAAACAGAAAACTGGCAACCCCGCAAAAAGGGCACGGCAGCAGGCGATCGGCCTCATCCATTTCGAGGGGGGCCCCGCACTGGGGGCATTCCTGCACAACGCTGAATTTCATGGCTGATCCCTCAGGAGCGTATGCGCAACATCAGACTGCTGTCGCCGTGAATCAGTCGCCGATTCAGAGCCTCTCTCCGCACTGGTTGCAAAATGCAGAGTTTGGCAAATTTTCGGCCTTGCAGTGGGGACAGACCAGGGGGATCGGCTTTTCATCGACACGCCGGCCGCACCTGGGACAGAACCGGGCATTGGCCGGCAGGTTTTTTCCGCACCCGGCGCATTGGTGGATCACCACCTGTTGATGTCCGCAAGAAGGGCAAAACTTGGCGTCCCGGGAGACCGGACGCCCGCAGTCCGGGCAAACAGCCTGGACCGGAGACGATCCATCCCGGGGTCTGAAGGCGTCAGCAAACATGGCCGGCATCATAAACCCCATGCCCATGCC
>JAGHEC010000075.1 GCA_021159525.1 Deltaproteobacteria bacterium
CCCCTAATTATTGAGCTGATGCGATTTTCTCATATCAGTATATGAGGGAGATCTCAAGACCCCGTGAACGGTTACTTTATTTCTTCCAGTAGGCCGGCGCAAAAAGGACGATTACCGTGTATATCTCCAGCCGGCCCAGGAGCATGCACAGGATCAGCACCCACTTGCCCAACAGGGGGATACCCAGGTAGTTCTTGACTGGTCCCACCATTCCCAATCCCGGCCCGATGTTCCCTATGGTCGCAGCCACCGAGGCAAATGACGACACAAAGTCCAGGCCCAGGCCGGCCATGATCAGAGAGGCCGTCACAAAGAGGCTCAGATAGAGGACAAAGAACCCCCAGATGCTGCTGAGTGTGTCTGTGGGAACCGGCCGGCCGGCCAGCTTCAGGGTGGTGACCGCATGGGGATGGATAATCTGAAAGATTTGCTGATATGCATGACGGATCAACAGAATGATGCGCATGATCTTCATGCCCCCGCCGGTGGACCCTGCCATGCCCCCTAAAAACATGCAGATGAGGAGGAGGAGCCGGGAAAAGGCGGGCCACTTGTCGTAATCAGCAGACACAAACCCGGTGGTGGTAACAATGGAGCTGACCTGGAAGGCGGCGCTGCGAAGGGATTGGGCCATGGAATCGTATGCGGACCTGTGGATATCGAGGGCGATCAGGACCGTAAAGAGGGCGACAAGGATCAGAAAAAAGCGACATTCCGCATCGTTTCCGAATATCTTCAAATCGCCTTTTATGAACCGGTAATGGAGCGAAAAATTGATGCCGGCCACGAGCATGAAGACGATAAAAACACAATCGAAATAGAGGCTGTTGTAGTGGGCGATGCTCGCATTTTTGGTGGAAAATCCGCCTGTGGGAAGGGTACAGCAGGCATGGCAGATGGCGTCGAACAGGGGCATTCCGCCGAGAGCCAAAAGGATGATCTCCACAAGGGTAAAGCCCAGATAGACTTTCCATAAGGTCTTGGCGGTCTCGGAGATGCGGGGCTTCAGCTTGTCGACCACGGGACTGGGCACCTCTGCCTTGTAGAGCTGCATGCCGCCGATCCCCAGGTAGGGGAGGATGGCAATGGAAAGGACAATGATCCCCATGCCGCCCAGCCACTGGGTCAGGCTGCGCCATAGCAGGATGCCCCGGGGTAGGGCCTCGATGTCGGTCAGGATACTGGCGCCGGTCGTGGAAAAACCGGACAGGGATTCAAAATAGGCGTTGGTGAAATCAGGGATTGCGCCCGAAAAGAGATAGGGAAGGGTGCCTACGAGACCGGCCGTAATCCAGCCGAGGGTCACGATGGCCACCCCGTCCCGATGGCTCAACTGCCTGTCGTCTTCCTGTTTTACGGCTGTAAAGAGGATGAAGCCGCCCGCACAGGCGATGGCCATGGCGAAAAGGATCGCCCGTGTGCTGCCGTCCTCAAAAAGAAAAGAGGCCAGGAGGGGACCGGCCATGCAAAGCCCTAAAAATAATATCAGGATCCCTATGAATCGGGCAATGATCCGGGTGTGCATTAAAAGTATTCCAGCTTAACGGTCAGGAGTTTTTCCAGCTTGGGCACGACCTCCTGGATGCTAAATATGAAGAGCCGGTCTTTGGGCCTGATAATGCTGTCTCCGCGGGGGATGATGATCTCCTCGCCCCGGACAATAGCGCCCACAATGGCATCTTTCGGCATTTTCACCTTGGAAAGGGGGGTGTTGACGATATCGGAGGTTTCCAGCGCCTCGGCTTCAATGGCCTCAGCATGCTCTCCTTTCAAAGGCGCCACTGAAATGATCTTGCCGGGTCGGATATGCTGTAAAATGGCCTTGACCGCCGACAGTCTGGGACTCACCACCGTATCGATTCCGATGGCCGACATAAGGGGGAGATAGCTCAGCCTGCTGATCCGGGTGATGGTTTTCTTTACTCCCAGACCCTTTGCCAAAAGCGACATGAGGATGTTGGTCGCCTCGTCCGCTGTCACAGCCACTAAAAAATCAACATCCCGGATGTTCTCTTCCTCCAGAAGATTCTTGTCCGTGCCGTCGCCGTTAATGACCACCACATGATCCAGGACCTCTGAGAGCTTGCCGCATTTGGCGTCGTCTTTCTCGATGATCTTGACATTGATCTTGGTTTGATCCAGCCTTTTTGCCAGGGCCGTGCCGGTTTGGCCGCCCCCTACGATGATCACTCTTCGCGATGTTTTTCCCTTGATCCCGATGGCTTCGAGGGTTTGATCTATTTCCGTCGTCTTCACAACTACATAGACCAGATCGCCCGGACGGATCAGATCTTCCCCCCGGGGTATGACCACCCGTTCGCCCCGGACAATTGCGCCTACCAGGATCCTTCCCCTGAGCTCACTGAAGGAAAGGAGCTGGCGGTTCGCAAAGGGCGAGTCCTCTGTCACAAAAAAACCGATGAGCTTTATCCGGCCCCCCACAAAGTCAATGACCTCCGAGGCGGCCGGAACCTCCATGATGCTTTGGATGCTGTTGACCATCTCCGACTGGGGATTGATTGCATGATCGATTCCCAGGAGGTCCTTGCTGAAGAGCTCTCCTTCCTGGAGGTATTCCTCGTTTCTCACGCGGGCGACCTTGATGAGGTAAGGGTTGAGAGATTTGGCCATGAGGCAGGTCATCAGATTGGTCTCGTCACTGTCTGTGGCGGCCACCAGGAGGTCGGCCTCGAGTATGCCTGTTTGCTTGAGCATCCGGGGGCTTGTCCCGGAGCCCAGAAAGGCCTGGACGTCCAACCCTTCGGATACCCGCTTGACGTGCTGGGCATCTTTGTCGATCAGGGACACGTCGTGGCCTTCCTCGGAGAGCCTCTCGGCAATATGGAAGCCGACCTCACCTGCGCCTGCAATGATGATTTTCACGAGATTCTTCCCCCTTTTTCACGGTCGGGCCTGCGTCCCTTTCCTGGCGGAGATCGTCCCTATTTACGGCACGGTGCCGGAAAAGTCAACCTTGCCGCCCTGGGCCTGGGTCCCTGGCCCGGCCCCTTGCGCCTCAATACTATTTACAATTCCGGGCCTGCAATGGTATATACTCCAGCAAACAGAACGCAGAAAAGGGAGGGGGTCAGGGCTGTATACCTGATAACATGACAGAATGGCTGAAATAAACGGAAATTATTACGATGCTGAATCCCTGAAAAGATTTGTGGACCGGTTTGCCTCGGCCAGGGTCCTTGTGGTGGGCGATATTATTATGGATCAGTATATCTGGGGCAATGTGAGCCGGATCTCGCCCGAGGCCCCGGTGCCTGTGGTGGACGTGGAGCAGGAGACCAAAATGCTGGGCGGCGCTGCCAATGTGATAAGGAACATGGCCACATTAGGGGCAAAGCCGATCCTGTGCGGGGTGGTGGGAGACGACGCCACGGGCGAAGAAATTGTCTCCGCCCTGAGTCACATGGGCCTGGCTTCGGATGGGGTGGTCAGGGAAACAGGAAGGCCTACCAGCATCAAGACCCGGATAGTAGCCCAGAACCAGCAGGTGGTTCGATTTGACCGGGAAAGCCGTGCGGATGTCCGGCCTCAGAGCATCCAGAAGATCATCGGCTACATCGGCGAACACCTTGACGCGATCGATGCCATTGTGGTCTCAGACTATGGAAAAGGGTTGATCTCCGGTCACCTCATGATGGGAATGAAGGATTTACAGCAGTCGCGTTCGGATAAAAAGATCGTCATGACCGTAGACCCCAAGACCGGCAACTTCGAGTATTATCAACATGTGGACGTGATTACGCCCAACCATTATGAGGCGGGCATCTACTGCGGCTTCAGGATTATGAACGAAAGCGATCTGCTGCGGGCCGGACAGAAGATGCTGAATGATCTGAGGTGCCGTTCGGTCCTGATCACCCGGGGAAAGGACGGCATGACCCTTTTTGAACAGAACGGCGAGATCAGCCATATCCCCACGGTGGCAAAAAAGGTCTTTGACGTGACGGGTGCGGGCGATACGGTCATTGGCGCCATCTCCCTTGGCCTTGCTGCAGGTCTTGACCTGAAGTCCGCGGCGATCCTGTCCAATTTTGCGGCCGGGATTGTCGTAGGCGAGGTGGGGACCTCGGCGATCCGGGCAGAGGACTTGAAAAAGGCTGTTTTGCAGGCCCGGGGCGTGAGGCATTAGGGAGAGAGCTGAAAGCATCCGGCGCCCCATGCCTGATCACCTGCACCAAGGCGAGGTTTCCCGTGAGTCAGCCACAGTTACCGGACAAAGTTTTTATTATTGCAAGCCTTTTTTCACCAGACAAGGGGGTTGTGGACCAGGTTATCGCCCGGCTTGAAAGGACATTCGGGCCTGTGGCATGGGTGAGCCCCGGGATGTTTTTTGATCGCACCCGCTACTATGAGAGGGAGATGGGGTGGCCGCTCTACCGCAGGTTTATCGCCTTTCAGGAACTGACGGCCCCGGAAGACCTTGTGGATATCAAACTGAAGACCAATGCCATCGAGGCAGGCTATCTTGTTCAGGGCAAGCGTCAGGTCAATATCGACCCCGGTTATATCTCCGCGGAAAGGCTTATCCTGGCCACGGGGAAAAATTATGTTCACCGGGTCTATCTGTGCAAGGGGATCTATGCAGACCTGACGCTCATCTTCAAGAAGGGCAGTTTCAGGCCCCTCGAATGGACCTACCGGGATTATGCAGATCCGGATATGATCCATATGTTTAATGAGCTGAGGCGCATATACATGGAAAAACGAAGGGAGATGAAACGGATTGATTAAAAGCATGACCGCATTTGGGAGCGGCGCTGTGCAGCA
Source organism: Deltaproteobacteria bacterium (assembly GCA_021159525.1). Classification (GTDB taxonomy): domain Bacteria; phylum Desulfobacterota; class DSM-4660; order Desulfatiglandales; family Desulfatiglandaceae; genus AUK324. Next base: position 4,786 of record JAGHEC010000075.1, read on the forward strand.
GGGTGACAGGCGCTGCCTCGTGGAAATACGATCGGTGAACCATCGCTATCGGGACATTGTCGTGCGCCTTCCCAGAAATCAGCAGGTCCTTGAAGAGGGTTTCCGGGCCATTATATCGTCGCGGATCAGCAGGGGCCGGGTCGAGGCCTCATTTCAAACGGAGATGGGCCAGGACGCGGCCTCTTATGATCTTGAACTGAATCTTCCCCTTGCAGACGCTTACCTCAAGGCCTTCAGACAACTGGCTGATCATGCCGGTCTCGATCAGGAAATGCGCCTGGAGACCCTTATTCAAATGAAAGATATATTGGCGGTCAAACCTGAACCCGAAGATGTAAACGACTTGCGGGAGGGTTTTGATGCTGCCCTGAGTATGGCCCTGGATGCCCTGGATGAGATGCGGATCAAGGAGGGTAACGCGATTTTAGACGATTTTGTCAAGAGGCTCGATCGGCTGGAGGGCTTTGTGGATGCGGTCCACACCCGTGCCCCTCAACTTCCCGAGATCTACCGGAAGCGCTTGACCGAAAAGGTGGGTGAACTCCTCAACGGCATGGAGGTGGATCCGGCCAGGCTTGCCCAGGAGGTGGGCTTTCTGGCAGAGCGCTCCGATATTACAGAGGAGATCATCCGTATCAGGAGCCACCTGAACCAGTTTCGCGAATATCTTTCAATCGATGATCCGGTGGGAAGGAGACTGGATTTCCTCATACAGGAAATGAACCGGGAGGTCAACACGCTCGGTACAAAGGCCTCGGATACCGGCATCTCACAGATTGTGGTGGAGATGAAGGCCGAACTGGAGAAATTGAGGGAACAGGTCCAGAATGTGGAATGAAAGGAGGTAACAGCTCAATAACCCGGGGCAGGAGGGTTTTTCTGACGCGACTGCCGGGAGGGCGCCGTCTCTTCTTCGCTCGCTTCGGTCGACTCAGACTCCATCCTTCGGATGGGTCCCCGGTTTGTCCTCGCTTTGCTCGGACTCCCCATCCTTCGGATGGGTCCCCGGTTTGTCCTCGCTTTGCTCGGACTCCCCATCCTTCGGATGGGTCCCC
>JAGHEC010000275.1 GCA_021159525.1 Deltaproteobacteria bacterium
GGGACACCCGCCTGCCAAGGCCAATTGAGCGTTCTTGCCAAGACTTTCGTCCCGTGGATCTGCGACGGCAGAAGGAAGTAACATGGGTAACAAGGCAATGGCGGGCAGGCTTGCCCCTTTGGCATTCTCGCATTCGTCGAGCTGCGGCTTCCCCCACTGACAAGTCACAAAGAGACGCCGCCCTCCCGGCAGTCGCGTCAGAAAAACCCTTCTGCCCCCATTTATTGAGCTGTTACGAAATATATTTGTCAGGGTTTGACGGCGTTATCATGGGTTCCGGGCCCTGGAGGCCTTTTCCTCACCCTGTCAAGCTGCAAAAAGACTTACCACGGCAAAGGCCTCCATGCCTTCCTGTTTGCCGCAGAAGCCCAGGCGTTCACTGGTAGTGGCCTTGATGTTGATTCGGTCGATTTCAGCGCCCAGGGCCAGACCCAGGTTTTCCCGCATGGTCGGGATATGGGACCCCAGTCTGGGCTCCTGGGCCACCACGGTAGCGTCCAGATTGTTCAATTGAAACCCCATGTCGCGCATCAGCCCGGCGGTTCTTTCTAACAGGACCAGGCTCGATATCCCCCTGTAAGCCGGATCGGCGTCTGGAAAATGCTGCCCGATGTCCCCGGACCCCAGTGCGCCCAGGACAGCGTCGATGACCGCGTGGATCAGGACATCCGCATCCGAGTGGCCGTCAAGCCCTACGCGGTGAGCAATAATGACCCCGCCCAACACCAGTTGCCGGCCTTCCACCAGCCGGTGAACATCGTATCCAAAACCAATGCGGAACACTGGGCCCCCTTGTCCGTAAGAGGCTTACGTCTGAATTGCGGGGATGAAACAAACTCGCGCCGGCCTGAAGGCCGCAGCCAAACAGCGAGTTGGCCGGCCGCGGGCAAACTTCTTCGCACGTTGCAGGGAAGTTTCAGACATAGAATTCAGGCGTATCAGCTCAATAATTCGGGGGATAACAGCGAACGTACCACCGGGGCAGGATGCTTTTTCTTCCGCTCCGGGCCTCCGGGCCGGTCTCTTCAGCGACTTATCCGCGGCGGACACTTTCCCCTGCAGCATTCTCGCATTCGTCGAGCTGCGGCTTCCCCCGCTGATAAGTCACAAAGAGACGGCCCCCTCCCGGCAGTCGCGTCAGAAAAACCGTCCTGCCCCTGATTATTGAGCTATTACATTTAGGCTAAAGCGGATGACCGCAATCAAAATATGCTACACAAAGCCGCAACGCCGAGAAGAGATTATATTTTGGGCGTGAAACTGAATCATTTTTTCTGTTCTTTGTATTTATCGTCGCTGCCAAAGACGATGGCCTCGAATTCCTCATTGCAGTCGGCGCATCGATATTCGTAAATAGGCATCAGGTTGTCCCCTTTCGGGATGGAAAATGTTAGCGGCCCATCTCCTGTCCTGCTTGTGTCACCTCTCCAGTCCCTCGATGACGGCCGCAGCCAGGAGGGGGAACATGATCTCATGATGACCCACCAGGCCGTATCCCTTTCCGCCCTCAAGGGTGGGCCGCTGAACCACATTGGTCATGGGACGATAATGTCGGATGAAGTCCATGTTGACGGTCGTCACGTCCTTGACCCCGTATCCGAGGTTGCGCACCAGGCTCAGGGCCTTTAAAAAGACCTCGGGCAGAATAACCGCAGACCCGAGATTGATGAACACCCCTCCCTCCAGTTCGGACACCAGCCGGGCAAATACGCGGAAATCGTGATGAGAGGTCTTTCCGATGGCGGCCCCGTCCACACCGGGGTGAAAATGGATAATGTCGGTTCCGATGGCCACGTGGACGGTGACCGGGATATTCAGCTCATAGGCCCTTGCAAGAAGACTGTATTGGTTAAAGGGAAAACCTTGGTCAATCAGCATGGCCCCCACCGACTCACCCAGGCCAAGGCCTTGCCCGGCGCCCTTTATAATGGCCGTATTGAGGATCCTCCCTGTTTCCTCGGCCATGCCGAAACGGCCCTCGCCTATGGCCTCGGCCACATCTTCGGAGGTCTTTCCAGCCATGGCCAGCTCTGCGTCGTGGATGATGCCGGCCCCGTTCATGGCCAGCCCGCTCAATATTCCCCGTTCCAGGAGATCGATGATGATGGGGTTGAGACCCACCTTGATGGCGTGGGCCCCCATGGCCAGGATGACCGGTCTTTGGGACGCGAGGGACCGCAGGATTCGGTCCCGAATCTCCATGAGATCGGCCGCGGCCAGGATCCTCGGCAGAGAGCTAAGCCATTTGCCCAGGGAATGGCCAGGGGTCCAGGGCCGACCAAAATCCCCAACCCGGACCTTGCTCTCCCTGTCCTTCAGGGAATAGGACCGCACATTGTCCAGAGATATGGGTGTCGGCTTGCGCATATCAGATCTCTTGGAAGGCACGATCGAACCGTCTACGGGGAAGAATCATGGGGCTCAATCATTCTCCAGGTGCTGCTGAAAAAGGATATAGTCCACCAGATGACAGATGATATGCTCGGCCAGGAGATGGGCCTCCTGAATCCGTGCGGTTACCTCGCTCCTTGCCACAAGGGCCGTGTCAACCATCCCACCTACCTTCCCACCGTCTTTTCCCAGGAGTCCCACCGTGTACATGCCGTGGTGTTTTGCCGCCTCGACCGCAGTCACAATGTTTCTGGACTCGCCGCTGGTGCTGATGACCAGGAGGATGTCCCCGCTTACGCCCAGGGCCTTGACCTGTTTTGAAAATATCTCTTCAAAGGAATAATCGTTTCCGATACTGGTAATCACGGAGGTATCTGTCGTCAAAGCCAGTGCCGGCAATGAGGGCCTTTCAAGCTGAAACCGGTTCACAAATTCCGCGGCCATGTGTTGAGCATCGGCCGCGCTCCCGCCGTTCCCGCAGATAAGGAGTTTGCGGTCATTCAGAAAGGCGCCTGCGATCTTTTCAGCCACGCTGACAAGGGCCGAACCGTTCTCCCGAATAAATCTCTCCCCTGTCTGCATGCAGTTCCTGCCGATTTCCTGGACGATATCCTCCACATTATGCTCCTTTTTCCGAGGCGCGTACAGCGCCCATAGCTCGAACGGCCCGGGCAACGATCTCCAGTTCCCTTTCCCGGATGGTCCTCACATCCAGCATAACGCGATCTCTCTCCACCCTCGCGATAATCGGGGGGCTGTGGGACCGAAGCCGCACCTCCATCTCCTGGGAGGACAGCCTGTCCGGGATCAGGCAGACAAGCCTGGTCTTGAGTTTCTGAAGGGGAAGGGCCCCGCCGCCTACCCGCGATGCGCCGTCTGTCAACTGCACGGAAAAACAATCGGCGCCTGACAAATGGATGAGGCCGTAGAGACGTTCGGCCTTTGCGCTCAGGGAGGGATAGTCCTCACAGATCATCCGCAGGGTAGGTATCTGCTGGATGGCAATCCGGGGATCTCTGTAGAGCCTGAGGGTCTCCTCCAGTGCAAGGAGGGTCAATTTGTCGATTCGCAGGGCCCGGTTCAGCGGGTTCTTGCGGATCGCTGCAACCAGGTCGGCCCTCCCCAGAATAATCCCGGCCTGGGGGCCGCCCAGGAGCTTGTCGCCGCTGAAGGTGACCACCCCGGCCCCGGAGGCCAGGGCCTCCTGGACCGTGGGTTCCTTGATCAGCCCGTATCCGGAAAAATCCACCAGGCACCCGCTTCCCAGGTCCTCCATCACAGGGATTCCATACCGATCGCCCAGAGCGGCCAAGTCAGATAAAGGGACCTCGGACGTGAATCCAACCACCTGAAAGTTGCTGGTATGGACCTTGAGGAGAAGAGCGGTTTCAGGACCTATAACCTCTTCGTAATCCCTGAGGTGCGTTTTATTGGTGGTTCCCACCTCCACCATCTTTGCCCCGCTCTTGCGCATGACATCAGGGATGCGGAAAGATCCACCGATCTCAACAAGCTGGCCCCGGGACACCACCACCTCCCGGCCTTTTGCCATGGTCTCGAGGGCAATGAGCACGGCCCCCGCATTGTTGTTGACCACCATGCCGGCCTCGGCCCCTGTCAGTTCCCTGAGGATTTCCTCTACATGGACATAGCGGCTCCCCCGCCTTCCCTGCCCCAGATCGTATTCCAGATTGCTGTAACCGCCGGCAATGGCCCGGAATCTCAGAATGGCCGTCTCGGCAAGGATGGATCGGCCCAGGTTGGTATGGACCACCACGCCGGTGGCATTGATAACGCTTTGAAGGCTGGGCCGGGACAGTTGCGCCAGCATCTCGATCACCCGGGCGACTAAGGATTCATCGGCAAGTCCCTGGTCCTGGTCCGTGATCCTTCCTTCCTTGATGTCCGTCCGAATCCCGTCAAGGACGCCATGAATGGCCTTTAATACCAGGGCCTTCGGATGAGATGCCAGAACATCCTGAAGAGCCGGGTGGATTAACAAGCGGTCTACGCCAGGTATCTGTCTGAACAATCGCTGCCTGTCCGTCATGCCTTTAAACACCCCCTGGGGCATCTCCCATCCTGTCTTTTTGCCTTATCTAAACTGAGGGCTGTCAGCGTGGCTACTATAGGGGACTTTCCGCGGAGCGTCAAATATTTCGTGACCACTCCCCACATGGGCCGCCGTACGCCTGGGGGGAGGCATGGTCGTTCTCGAATTACAGACAAAAAGCCTGATCCGAAAAGAGTCTTTCCTGCAACACCCGCATGGAATCGTAAAAATCGGCCTGACCAAAGATCTCCATAGTCACCACCCGGACATCTTCCACCGGAAGTCGCCTCAGTCTGTCCGCCAACTCCTCAATCACGCCTTGACCGAGGTGCCGGAGGCTGACATGGTCTGTGCCGTCCGGCAGAACCCCGTGGATGTGAAAAACCCGGGCACGGTCGAACCAGCGATCCAGATGGGCGCTCACATCCCGACCGTAGAGAAGGAGATGCCCGATATCCAGGCAGACCGATAAATCAAAGTCCTCCACCAGCCCCGCCGCCAGATTGAAATCATAGTCCAGTGTTTCGATGCAGATGCGCCGCGGATCAACCGCTGACGCGGTCAGCAGTTCTGTGAGAGAATACCGGCTCCGGGCGATCCAACGGGCCGGATCCCCGCAGGGCGGGTCTCCCCGCCGGTCGCCGTGCAGATGCAGGATCCAGGCAAAAGGCGCCGCCGGACTCATAAGGTTCATGACGCGCAGGCATTTGTCCACTGATCTCGTTCGTTCCATCTCATCCGCACTCCCCAGGCGCGTGTCCAGCGGCAGATGAACCGTGTAGGTCAGTCCCTTGCTTTCGGCGATATGCACCATTTCGGCCACGTCTGCCGGCGATGGCATATTAGACCGGCCGTGGGATTCAAACAGGACCAACTCCACGTCATCCACTTTGCCTCCCAGGTAATGAAGATTAGGGATGAGGTCATCCGGGATAATGTAGGAAGTGGTTCCAAGGCGGAACCGGAGGCGCTCATTCGAATGTCTGTTTTCCAAGTCTTCCCTCAATTACAGTTATTCCCCGGGCGAACTTCTTCGCACGTTGGAGGAAAGTTACAGATAGCGAGTTTAGATGTATCAGCTCAATAATTGGGGGGATAACAGGGACCGTACCACCGGGGCAGGAGGGTTTTTCTTCCGCTCCGGGCCTCCGGGCTGGTCTCTTGAGTGACTTATCTGCGGGGGACACCCGCCTGCCAAGGCCAATTGAGCGTTCTTGCCAAGACTTTCGTCCCGTGGATCTGCGATGGCGGAAGGAAGTAACATGGATAACAAGGCAATGGCGGGCAGGCTTGCCCCCTCCGCATTCTCGACTTCGTCGAGCTGCGGCTTCCCCCACTGATAAGTCACAAAGAGACGGCGCCCTCTCGGCAGTCGCGTCAGAAAAACCCTTCTGCCCCCATTTATTGAGCTGTTACGCTAATTCTAACTTTCATTAGAGGAGGCCATCAATTGCTCGCCTCAACATCCCGATTTTCAAGCCTAATTTAGGCTTCCTAACTTGGGTGAAAGGTCCATGGCCCATCTTGAGGATCTTAAAGAAGGAGCGTCGATCAAAGGCATCCGGCCGGATGGCCCGGTGACTATCATCAACGTCAAATGGCACGGCGACTCTGTTGTGGAGCTCACCTACAAGGACTCATCCGGTCGTCCGGGCAACGAACTCTTGTTCCGGGACAGAGAGCCCATCATTGAAGTGATCGAACCCGCGCAATCCTGGAGCTTCGATGCCGATGCAGGTATACTTCGATTGGTTTCTGAAGCGTACCGAATACGGATGGCTTATCTCTTTGATCCCCTGCTCGCAGTCCATACCTCGTTGATCGATCCCTTACCCCATCAGATTACCGCAGTCTACGAAGAAATGATCCCCCGGCAGCCTCTCCGCTACCTCCTCGCTGATGATCCTGGAGCAGGCAAAACCATCATGGCAGGCCTCCTCATCAAAGAATTGATGGTCCGGGGTGACCTGGATCGCTGTATGATCGTGTGCCCTGGAAACCTCGTGGACCAGTGGCAGGATGAGCTGTACCGTCGGCTTCACCTCCCCTTCGAGATCCTGACCAATGATCGTCTCGAGGCTGCCCGCACAGGGAACGCATTCCAGGAGATCCCTCTTCTCATTGCCAGGCTTGACAAACTGAGCCGCAACGAGGATGTGCAGATCAAGCTCAAGCAGACCGACTGGGATCTCATCATATGTGATGAGGCTCACAAGATGTCGGCCTCCTTCTTCAGTGGAGAAATCAAGGAGACCAAACGTCGTAAATTGGGAAGACTCCTCTCGGAACTGACCCGCCATTTCCTCCTTATGACCGCAACACCCCACAACGGAAAAGAAGAAGACTTCCAACTTTTCATGGCCCTTCTGGATGGTGATCGTTTTGAAGGCCGTTTTCGGGACGGCGTCCACATGACCGAGGTCTCAGACCTGATGCGACGAATGGTCAAGGAGGAACTGGTCAAATTTGACGGGACACCCCTTTTCCCGGAGAGGCTGGCTTACACGGTGACCTATAGGCTATCCGACAAGGAAGCCATTCTATACGAGCAAGTGACGAACTATGTCCGGGAGGAATTCAACAGGGCTGACGCCCTTGAAAGCGAGGGCCGCAAGGGTACGGTAGGTTTTGCCCTGACCATCCTGCAACGCCGGCTTGCATCATCCCCTGAGGCCATCTACCAATCATTAAGGCGTAGAAGAGAAAGGCTGGAGAGTCGCCTCCGGGAGGAGGAATTGCTCAAGCGAGGTGCGGAATCCCGCGAGAAGATTGAGAAAAAGGTGCTAATTATAACTGAAGAGGATATCGAGGACCTGGAGGATGCAACTGATGCCGAGGTCGAAGAGACAGAAGAGCAGATTGTGGACCTGTCCACAGCAGCCCAGACCATTGCAGAACTCCAGGCAGAGATCTCCACCCTGAAAAAGCTGGAAGCGTTTGCCTTGGAAGTCCGTCGCAGCGGTCAGGACAAAAAATGGGAAGAACTCTCAAAGCTCCTCCAGGAAAACTGCAAGATGTTTGACGCCGAAGGGACAAGGCACAAGCTGGTCATCTTTACCGAACACCGGGATACCCTGAGTTATCTGACCGATCGGATCAGAACCCTTATGGGACGACCTGACACGGTCATCAATATTCATGGCAGCATGGGTCGGGAGGATCGGAAGAAGGCCGAAGAGTCATTCAAGCAGGACAAAAACGTTCAGATCCTGGTTGCCACTGACGCAGCCGGGGAAGGCATTAATCTCCAGCGTGCGCACCTGATGGTCAACTACGACCTCCCCTGGAATCCCAACCGCATCGAGCAGCGTTTCGGACGTATCCATCGTATCGGCCAGACCGAGGTGTGTCATCTCTGGAACATGGTGGCTGAAGAGACCCGGGAGGGAGATATATATCTCACCCTTCGCAGGAAGCTGGAGGCTGAAAGGGAGGCCTTGGGTGGATCGGTGTTTGACGTATTGGGTAAAGCCCTTGGCAGTGCGGAGCTCAGAAGACTCCTCATCGAGGCGATCCGCTATGGCGATCGGCCCGAGGTACGGGCCCGCCTCACCCAGCACGTGGAACAGGCTCTGGACACGGAGTGCCTGAAAGGGCTTATAGAAGAAAAGGGCCTGGTCCGCGACTCCATGGACTCCTCCCGCATTCGCAAGATCCGTGAGGATATGGAGCGTGCCGAAGCACGTCGCCTCCAGCCCCACTTCATTGCATCCTTTTTCCTTGAGGCCTTCAAGTTGTTAGGTGGGAGCGCTCAGGAACGTGAGCCTAAACGGTATGAAATCAAGCACGTTCCTGCCGTCATCCGCAACCGGGACCGGTTGATCGGATTAGGTGAGCCGGTTCTCACGCGCTACGAAAGGATCTGCTTTGAAAAGGATCTGATCAGTATCCCTGGAAAACCGCTGGCTACCTTCGTCTGCCCCGGTCCCCCCCTCCTTGATGCAACAACAGACATTATCCTTGAACGCTACCGGAATCTTTTGAGACAGAGCGCTGTTTTTCTGAATGAATCAGATCCGGCTTTGACGGAAGAGGAACGTTCCCTGATTACGCCATCGCTCAAACAGAAATGGCTCCACAATGATCTGGAATCTCGTGCAACCGGTTATGCGATCACCCATCTTGTGCCCAGACATTTCAAAGAAGTGAAGGATCGCAAGGGGGAGTTGATAACAAAAGCCATTGCCGCGGTTAAGGAAAGGCTGACCAAAGAGATTGCGTACTGGGATCACCGTGCAGAGGAGCTGAAGGCACAGGAACTGGCCGGCAAGATCAATGCGAGGATCAACTCAGCCAAAGCAAGGGCTCGTGCTGATGAACTCCAGGCCCGCTTGCAGAACCGCCTGGAAGAACTGGAAAAGGAAAAACAACTCTCCCCCCTGCCTCCAGTGGTCATGGGTGGCGCCCTAATTGTTCCTGGGGGACTGCTTGCGCGTCTCAGAGGAAAAAGGGATGATGTCCCCGATCTCTTTGCCAGGGAAACAAAAAGGATTGAACAGATGGCCATGCAGGCTGTCATGGACGTGGAAAGGTCTGTGAGCTACATCCCAAGGGATGTGAGCCGGGATAATTGTGGATACGACATCGAATCTGCCATTCCGGCATCCGGAAAGCTCCGCTTCATTGAGGTAAAGGGCAGGCTTCGGGGTGCAAAGACAGTCACGGTGACGAAGAACGAAATCCTGACCGCTCTGAACAAACCGGACGATTTCATCCTGGCCATAGTCCTGGTGCCTCCCTCTGATAAGAGTCCAAGCGCTGATCCGTGGCAAATAGGAGACCCGGCGGGAAAATACGGTACAACCCGGGATGGTTGCCGGGTTTATTACGTGCGCAGGCCATTCACCAAAGAACCGGATTTCGGTGTAACCAGCGTGAATTACAACTTGGCAGATCTTATTGGGCGCGTGGAGGTGCCAAGATGACCGCGGAACTTTCCATTTTCGTCAGCTCTGTGCAGAAGGAGCTTGAGGACGAGCGGGTCATCGTCCAGAACCTGCTGAACACCGACCCATTCCTCTCAGCGCATTGTGCCCCGGTGCTTTATGAGTTCGAGCCAGCTTCATCGGACAAGGCCACTGAGGGATGCCTCAAGGCACTCGACAGATCCCAGGTGTATCTATTGATTGTTGGACTTGAATACGGTACCCGAATCGGAGACCTTTCGATCAGTCACACTGAGTATCGCCGCGCCAAAGAGAGGAAACTGCCCATTTTGGCATTCATCAAAGGTGAACGGGAGTCGAAGCGCGAAGAAGGGACAGAGGCGTTTCTAAGAGAGATCGAAGTTGATGGCTTCAAGTACAAGCGCTTCGGCAACGTCATAGAGCTCCAAAAAGAAGTTCGGGCTGCTTTGGTGAGACTTCTTGCCGACCGGTTTGGCATTGTTCCATCCAGTGATGAAAACAAGATCGCCCAGCAGACCATCGAGGCCACATCCGCTTTTGAATCCATGTTGGTCGACCGGATTCGATGGGAGGACCTTGATCATAAAGTGGCGCGCCGCCTGCTTTCTGGGGCAGAGAGCAGAAGCCCGGAGGATTTCTCCGCACCTGAGCTCCTCGCGGGCGTTTCCTTGCGCGGCCTCCTCTGGAGAGAACCGGACCTCGGCGAATACTTTGCCACCGCCGCTGGTATCGTCCTTCTGGCCAAAGACCCTTCGGCCGTCTTCCCCCAGTGCCGCATCCTCGCCGATGCTTACCGTAGTACTGAGCCCGACGGCGAACCGCGCGACCACGAGGACATTCGGGGGCCAATGCCCATCGTAATCGATCGGGCCATCGCCTTCATCGATCGTAATACCCGGCATCCCATGAAAGTGATCGGCCTGAACCGAGTGCGGATCGACGAGTACCCCGTAGAGGCACTTCGGGAGGCACTGGTAAACGCCGTGGCGCACCGGCAATACGAGGATGCGGGGCGCAAGATCATGCTCGAAGTCTTCTCCGACCGGGTCGTGGTTTCAAGTCCGGGTTTGCCTCCTGCCCCCATTACCCTTGCCAGCCTTCGCAAGGGAAAGTATCGTCCCTGTTCGCGCAATCCTGTTTTGGCCCAATGTCTTTCCTACTTTCACCGGATCGAGGAACGTGGCAGCGGCTTCCGCAGGATGCGCGACCAGATGCTCGACCATGGGCTTGATCAGCCGCTGCTGGGCACCGACATGGGTTATTTCCAGGTCACATTTCCAGGGCCGGGGGATGACATCTCGCGCTTGCGGGTGCCTGAAGACCGGCTCCTGGTGACACCTGCTGTGGAGGCCAAGTTGAACAAACGGCAGAGAGAGATTCTGGCTCACATCCTTTCTGAAGGTGCCGTTACTAATCGATGGTGCCGAGCCCGCTTCAATGTGGTCTACAACACCGCGTACCGAGACCTCCAAGGTTTGGTGGGCCTGGGTTTGATTGAGCCGGTTGGCAGCGGTCGTAGCGCTAAATATGTTCCCAAAGGTGACCATGTATAATCCATCGATAATCCATCGACGATTTCGCTTAATCCATCGATCCAGAAACAGCTTGGGGGTGAAAAAATGGCAATGTGCGCTTTAATTGTGCGCAATTCGAGCGCAATAAATAAAAGAACCTAATAGGGGAAACATGAGCAATCCCACTTACCGAAAAAAATTGATTGAAGTCGCCCTTCCGCTTGATGCGATAAATCGAGAGTCTGCAAGGGAGAAATCCATACGGCACGGACACCCGAGCACGTTACATTTGTGGTGGGCGAGACGCCCATTGGCTGCATGCAGGGCAGTTCTATTCGCTCAATTGGTGGATGACCCTTCGGCCCATCCTGACAAATTCTCCACAGAGGAAGATCAAAAGAAAGAACGGGACCGGCTTTTCAGGATAATCGAAGAGATGGTCCGGTGGGAGAACATCAATAATCAACGTGTTCTTCAAGCAGCCAGAGAAGAGATTTTGAAATCCACGAGAGGAAATCCCCCTCCCGTTCTTGATCCATTTTGCGGGGGCGGCTCCATTCCCCTTGAGGCCCAGCGACTGGGACTCAAGGCCTATGCAAGCGACCTTAATCCCGTAGCCGTTCTCATAACAAAGGCCCTTATTGAGATCCCCCCGAAGTTTGCCGGCATGCCGCCGGTACACCCCGGGGCGCAGACATCTTCTCACTGGCACGGGGCAAAGGGCTTGGCCGAGGATGTACGCTATTACGGCCAGTGGATGCGGGATGAGGCAGAAAAGCGGATAGGGCATCTTTATCCCAAAGTCAAACTTCCAAAGGAATATGGAGGTGGCGAGGCGACCGTAATCGCCTGGCTATGGGCCAGGACGGTCAAATGCCCCAATCCTGCCTGCGGGGCGCAGATGCCACTAGTGCGCTCCTTCTGGCTGTCAAAAAAAAAGGGCAAGCAGGCATGGGTGGAACCGGTGGTAAATGGGAACCAGTATCATTTTGAGGTTCGGGCAGGCAAGGGCCAGCCGCGCCAAGGAACAGTA
>JAGHEC010000280.1 GCA_021159525.1 Deltaproteobacteria bacterium
GAACGGCAGCAGGGCGTTGGAATTCGTTCTGGTCCAGCCCCAAGGACAGTCTTTCATAAGACGGTAGTCCTTTGCTGCCTTTCCATAAAGGCTATTACGAGTCATGGGGCGGTCGGCGAGCGCTCAGTACGCATTTTGTTGTCCCGCCGGTGAAAATTCCACCAAAGTCCCGCAACCTTATGCCCGCGCGGGGGGGTCACTGGCTCCCCTCCAAGACGGGACAAAAACCGGTTGCAGCTCATGGGAACGACAGCAGGGCGTTGGAATTCGTTCTGATCGAGGCCCAAGGACAAACTCTCATAAGACGGTAGTCCTTTGCTGCCTTTCCATAAATGCTATTACGAGTCAGGGGGCGGGCGCCGAACGTTACGTACGCATTTTATTGTCCCGTCTTGGAGGGGAGCCAGTGACCCCCGTGAGCAAACTTGTTCGCACGTTGCAGAAAAGTTGCAAACTAAATCACCCCCGACTCCACCTGCTTCTTGAGTTCATTCAGGGTCAGCAATGCCTCTATCGGGGTCAAGCCCTCCACATCGATCCTTTTGATCCACTCCCTTATTTTCCCGTCATCGGGACCGAAAAGGGGAAGCTGGACCATGCCGCTCTTTGCGGAATCCGGGAGTGCCCCCTCTCCTGCCAGACGCGGCCTGCCGGTTCCGTCCTCCTCGGTCTCCTCGAGACGCTCTAAAATCTCCCTCGCCCGTCTGATCACCTGTTCCGGGATCCCGGCGATCTGGGCAACCTGGATCCCGTAACTCCGGCTGGCGCCTCCGGGAATGAGCTTCCTCAAGAAGATAATCCGGTCATTCCATTCCCGCACAGCAATATTGAAGTTCTTGACGCGCCCCTTGGTAGCCGCCAGCTCAGTCAGTTCATGATAGTGCGTGGCAAAAAGGGTCCGAACGCCTTTTCCATCTCTGTCGTGCAAGGCCTCGGCCACGGCCCAGGCAATACTAAGGCCGTCAAAGGTACTGGTCCCCCGTCCGATCTCGTCCAGGATCACCAGGCTTTTGGGCGTCATGTGTCTCAGGATGTTGGCGGTTTCGGTCATCTCCACCATAAACGTGCTCTGCCCTCGTGCCAGATCGTCCGATGCCCCGACCCTGGTGAAGATGCGGTCCACCAGACCGATGACGGCCCGCGATGCAGGCACGAATGCCCCCATCTGGGCCATTAATACGGTCAGGGCCGTCTGCCTGAGGACCGTCGATTTGCCGGCCATATTGGGACCGGTGATGACCATCACTTGCTGGTTCTGAGCGTCCAGGTGGATATCATTGGGGACAAAATCCTCATCTCTGACACTTTGTTCGATGACAGGGTGCCTTCCGTCGACAATGTCCAGGTCAGCGCTGTTATTGACCTCGGGACACGTGTAATCGTTGGCCTCGGCGGTCTCTGCCAGCCCGGCAAGCACATCGATCCGGGCGATCAGGTCCGCGGTCTCTTTGATGCGTCGGTTCTCCTGTGCAATCCGCTTGCGGATCTCTTCGAAGATCTCCCCTTCCAGTTGGGTCCTCTTTTCCTCGGCCCCTAACACCTCTTGTTCCTTTATCTTCAAGGCCTCAGTGATGTATCGCTCCCCATTAACGAGGGTCTGTTTCCGGATATAGTCATCCGGCACAAGGTGGAGATTGGGTCTCGTAACCTCAATATAATAGCCGAACACCTTGTTGTATCCCACCTTGAGACTCGATATGCCGGTCCTTTCCTGCTCAAAGCGGGCAAACCTGGCGATCCAGCTCTTTCCATCGCGGCACAAGGAGATAAGCCGGTCCAGTTCGCCGTTATACCCCTCCTTGACAATCCCTCCTTCTTTCAGAGAAACCGGCGGATCTTCCCGGATCGACGCCTCTATCAACTCCACCACATCCTTGAGCAGATCCAGGCGCGAAGCGAACTCGGATAAAACCTCGCTGTTCGAATCGGCCAGGGTATTCTTGATAAAGGGAAGATTCAAGAGAGAGGTCTTGAGGGCAATCAGATCCCTTGCATTGGCCCGTCCGAGGGCGATTCGGCCGTTAAGCCGGGCCAGGTCATACATCTTTTTCAATTCATTGCGCACATCCCTCCGCAACAGGGGGGCCTCTTTGAGACAGGCCACGGCCGCAGACCGTCCCCTGATCTTCTCCAGGTTGATGAGGGGGTAAATAATCCAGTTCTTGAGAAGCCTGCTCCCCATGGGAGTCACGGTCTTGTCAAGCACGGAAAAGAGCGAGCCTTTGACCGACTGTCGGCGCATCGTCTTGAGGAGTTCCAGGTGTGTGCAGGTGGATCCGTCCAATACCATGTAGTCACCCATATGGTAGGTTGCCATTTCCCGGATATGCTCAGGAAATCCTTTCTGGGTTTCCAGGAAATAGGCAACAATGGCCCCCGCGGCAACCAGGGCACGGGGCATGTCCTGGCATCCGAATCCGGCCAGGGACCCCACCTGCAGCTGAGATTTCAGGAGGGAGACCGCATCGCCGGGATCATACAGCTCTCGCTTCAGCACCTCCAGACGGTAGCCCGAAGAAAGGGTTTTATGGCCCACCAGGGGGTCGTCTTCCGGGACCAACACCTCGGCCGGATCGATCCGCGCCAACTCATCCAGGAGGGAGGGGAAGGAATCCATCTCCGTAACCCTGAACTCGCCGGTGGAGAGATCCGCATAGGCCAGTCCGCAGGTCGTGGCGTCACTTGAAACCGCGGCCATAAAGAGAGACGACTTCTCGTCTAATTCCTTTTCATCCACCACCGATCCGGGGGTCACCAACCTGACGACCTCTCGCCTCACAATCCCCTTTGCCGACCCGGGGTCCTCCACCTGCTCGCAGATGGCCACCTTCCACCCGCTGTCAAGCAATTTGCCGATATAGGCGCGATGGGCATGATGGGGGATACCGCACATGGGCACCTTTTCGCCGTTATAGGTCCCCCTCGATGTCAGGGTGATGCCCAGGATCCTGGACGCGGTCTGTGCATCGTCAAAAAACATCTCATAGAAATCACCCATACGGAAAAACAAAATGGCATCAGGGAATTGACCCTTGATGCCCATATATTGCCTCAGCATAGGTGTTATTGATGTCATGTTGGATTGAAATGGACCGTCTGATAAGGATTAAACGTAACAGCTCAATAAATGGGGGCAGAAGGGTTTTTCTGACGCGACTGCCGGGAGGGCGCCGTCTCTTTGTGACTTATCAGCGGGGGAAGGCGCAGCTCGACGAATGCGGGAATGCCAAAGGGGCAAGCCTGCCCGCCATTGCCTTGTTACCCATGTTACTTCCTTCTGCCGTCGCAGATCCACGGGACGAAAGTCTTGGCAAGAACGCTCAATTGGCCTTGGCAGGCGGGTGTCCC
>JAGHEC010000230.1 GCA_021159525.1 Deltaproteobacteria bacterium
AGTCGAGAATGCGGAGGGGGCAAGTGTTCCCCGCAGATAAGTCACTGAAGAGACCAGCCCGGAGGCCCGGAGCGGAAGAAAAATCCTCCTGCCCCGGCGGTACGTTCACTGTGCTTCCCCTAAATATTGAGCTGTTACGTGGGAATGATCGCGCTCTTGCCCAACTGCTTTCCCATTGTGGTCAGCTTTGGAATAATGGGATGGTTCGGGATCCCCCTTTCAATCGCGACCAGCCTCATCGCCTGCATTGCCATCGGCCTTGCCGTTGACGACACCATCCATTACCTTGTCTGCTATAACCGGGAATTTAAAGAAGACCTCAACAAAGAAAACGCTCTCTCCAATACCATTCGCCATATGGGAAAACCCATTGTTTTTACCACAGCGACCATCAGCCTCGGCTTTTCCGTACTGATGTTTTCCAGTTTCAATCCCACCGCTGTGTTCGGTCTTTTGATGGTGATCACCATGGTTTCCGCCCTGGTGGCGGACCTTGTTCTCCTTCCCTCCCTGATGCTCCATGTGGAACTGGTGACCATCTGGGATTTGCTCAAACTGAAACTGGGGAGAGATCCCCACCAGGGGATACCCCTGTTCAAGGGACTCTCCCGAACCCAGGTCCACTATGTTCTGAATGCAGAATATGTCCGATCTAAACTCCCGATATGATCAGGTCCAGATTGGCCGTCTAATCGCGGAAATCGCAGGCATTGTCAAAGGCTGCCTGAATAAGGAGGACGTCCTCTGCCGTTTTAACAGCCATGAGATTGCCGCATTGCTCTCATCCAGATGGATGGAGGCCATGCCCGTCGCCTTTGCAGCCGCATAAAGGCCCTTATTGCCACGAGGGGTTTTCAATTGGAGGGCCACCTGATTTCCATTAACGTCCGAATGGGCATCAGCACCTATACACCCGGATCCGACCTTCCTGAGGATGCATTGCTGGCTGCGGCCTATGCCGACCTGGAATCTGAAGAGGCAGCCCATCCGGAGCCGGACAAAAGCCAAAACAAAAAGGACAACAGCACAGCAGAAAGGGCTTGAAACAGGTGCCAATTCTGGGATATGCTTTAAATATGAAAACTCGGACAGAAAACAGACACATCATGATATTGGGCGTGGGGAACCTCCTGTTCACGGACGAGGGCGTAGGCATCCATGTGGTTCAGTCCCTGGCCGATGAGTATGCCTTTTCTCCGAATGTGTCCATAGAAGACGGAGGGGTCTTGGGCATCCGTCTCCTGGGGATCATTTCCCTGGCAGATGATCTCATTGTTGTGGACGCCATTCGAAACGGGGGCCCTCCCGGGACCCTTTATCGACTTGAAGGGGAAGCCATACCCAAACGGATCCTGGCCAAAAACTCCCTTCACCAGGTGGATCTCCTGGAGGCCCTGACCCTGTGCCAGGCCCTTGACAAGGTTCCAGAGACGGTTATTATCGGCGTGGAGCCCCGGGATATCAATACAATCAGCGTTGAACTGACGCCTCCGGTCCTCACGAAAATAGGGGACCTGAAGACCATGATATTGCGTGAGCTTGACCGTCTGGGGGCCCATTATTCCCTTAAAAAAGAGGTTATGTCATGTGCTTAGCCATTCCAGCGAGAATCATTGCCGTGAATGATCGAATGGGGACCATCGATATGGAGGGGGCCCGGCGTGAGGTAAGCCTGCTTCTTCTCGAAGACGCCAATGTCGGCGACTACGTTATCGTCCACGCCGGTTTTGCCATTCATAAGATCGATGAGAGAGAGGCGATGGAATCCCTGAAGGTCCTTCGTGAAATGGCGTCGTTGGTGGACCCAAAGTCGGAAGATGGGTTATTTTCTTGACAAAAAATTTATTTTTTTCTAAAATACAATAGTGGATGCAACGGTGCAAGAGCAGGTTTTTCGCATCTCAACCAACAGCGAGAAGGAGGTGAAAACGTAGATGAACAAAAAATTGTTAACCCTTTTAACCATTGTACTTTCAGGCTTTCTGTTTCTCTCTGTAGGCATTCTGGTCGCCGCGGACGTCCCGGATCAGTTGGTGCTTGAAAATGAGGGCTATGCAAAAGACAAGAAGGGGCCGGTCAAGTTCAACCACAAAAAACACAGCGCGGACTACAAGGTCGCCTGCACCGATTGCCACCATGTGTACAAAGACGGCAAGAACGTGTGGAAGAAAGGGGATCCGGTTCAGAAATGCAGCAAATGCCATGACCCCAAGACAAAGCAGGGCAAGGTCATGAAACTGCAAAATGCCTACCATAGGAACTGCAAGAATTGTCACAAGGCGTTGCAGAAGGAGGGCAAGCCCACAGGTCCGTTTAGGAAATGCAATGATTGTCACGAAAAGAAATCGTAGACACAAAGTTCGATTTTATTAGCCGTATTATATCGACAAAAGGCCGGCCCCCCAACGGGGGCCGGCCTTTTGTCGTATCAGCTCAATAATTAGGGGGCTAACAGCGAAATTGCCGCGGGGGTAGCATGATTGTAACAGCTCAATAAATTGGGGCAGAATGGTTTTTTTGACGCGACTGCCGCGGGAGGGCACCGCTCTTTTTCGCTCGCTTTGCTCGGACTCCCCACCCTTCGGGCGGGTCCCCGGTTTGTCCTCGCTTTGCTCGGACTCCCCACCCTTCGGGCGGGTCCCCGGTTTCGTGACTTATCGGGGGCGCAAGCCGCAGCTCGACCAAGTCGAGAATGCCAAAGGGGCAAGCCTGCCCGCCATTGCCTTGTTACCCATGTTACTTCCTTCTGCCATCGCAGATCCACGGGACGAAAGTCTTGGCAATAACGCTCAATTGGCCTTGGCAGGCGGGTGTCCCCCGCAGATAA
>JAGHEC010000418.1 GCA_021159525.1 Deltaproteobacteria bacterium
ACACCCGCCTGCCAAGGCCAATTGAGCGTTCTTGCCAAGACTTTCGTCCCGTGGATCTGCGATGGCAGAAGGAAGTAACATGGGTAACAAGGCAATGGCGGGCAGGCTTGCCCCTTTGGCATTCTCGCATTCGCCGAGCTGCGGCTTCCCCCACTGATAAGTCACAATGAGACGGCGCCCTCCCGGCAGTCGCGTCAGAAAAACCCTTCTGCCCCCATTTATTGAGCTGTTACATCCTGTCTTATCCCATAGCATCGAGACCGGGTCCCGCAGTACTTTGTCTAATTATGTTATCGTAACAAACAAGAGATCGAAACCGCAAGCCTTTTGCGCATCGGCGCATGTACACGGACCCCTGTGGACAATTCCCTTTACAGACCGCAGCGGATAGGGCACTGGCTACAGCTTATGGAGCCAGGCCCACTGTGAGGGATTCCATTTTATTGGAGACGGCGCAGCGAAATCCGTTTGCCCGATTCCTCGAAAATCCTTTCTATCAGATCATAATAAGGGCTGTCCCTGGAGACGGCATCCTTCAACTGCTGCACATACCCGCCGATCTTTTCGAGGGCCTCCGCCTGGGTTTCAATGATCGTCTCATAATCCTTTTGCAGGCCAAAGACCTGATCAATTCTGGCGCCCAGGCTCCTCAGGGTGTTGGAGAGCTGATCTTCCGGGAGGTTGTCCAGATTGGAAAGGCAATTCAAGACCTGATTGTGGAGAATCTTATAACTCCGAAGGGTGTTTTCCGAGTTGATGAAGCGTTTATATTCGAGTATCCGGTCGATCTTCTGCCTTACATCTCTAAGTGAAATGGGCTTGGTAATGTAATCAAATGCGCCCAGCTTCATGGCCTCGACCGCGCTTTCAACCGTACCGTAGCCCGTCATCATAATCACCTCAGCGTCCGGCATGCGCTCTTTAGCATACCTGAGCAGGGTCATCCCCCCCTCTTTGTTGTTTTCCGTGTCAGGCATGTTCTTGTCCAGCAAAAGCACGTCGTACCTATTTTCCTCCATGAGCGCCAGTGCGCCGGATACCGTATCTGCAAAACTGGCGCGGTAGGGTAAATCCGCCATGAACTCGGCCAGTGTGTCGAGGATATCTTTTTCATCATCCACCACAAGTACTCTTGATTCCATCCGGCAATCTCCTCATAGGGGTATACGGCCCTCTGCCGTGCATTCCACCCTTTCCTGAAGGACCGCTATCCGGCGCATCTCTTTCTATCCCATTGATATGAATCCAGATGATAGCGTTTGATTTTTTCTACAAGGGTGGTCCGCTTCACCTTCAACAGTTTGGCCGCCTCATTCTTTACACCTTTGGCCTTTTGCAATGACTGAAGGATCAATGCCTTTTCGAATTCGCTGACTGCGGTATTGAGGCATATCCCCTCGTCTGAAATTGCTGCAACAGGTTCCTTGGGCGACAACGAAACAGAACCACGAATCTTGTCGGGAAGATCCGACACGTCTATGGTGCCTTTCTGGTTGAGAACGGCCAGTCTTTCTACCAGATTTTTGAGTTCCCTGATATTTCCAGGCCATGGATAGGCAGACAGGGCAATAAGCGCCTTCTTTGAAAATCCACCCACCCGGTAGCCGTATTGCTCATTTATATTCTTCAGAAAGTGATCAACAAGAAGCGGGATGTCCTGACGTCTTTTCCGAAGAGGCGGAAGGGTCAGCGGAATCACGGACAACCTATAAAAAAGATCTTCCCGAAAAAGTCCCTTTGCCACGCGATCTTCCAAATTGCGGTGAGTGGCGGCGATCACCCGGATGTCCACACGGCGTGTGTGAATGCCGCCCACTCTCTCAAACTCCCCTTCTTCAAGAACCCTCAATATCTTGACTTGAAGATCGGGGCTCATATCCCCGATCTCATCCAAGAAGAGGGTTCCGTGATGGGCCTGCTCAAATTTGCCCACCTTATTCTTCAAGGCTCCGGTAAAGGCGCCGCGCACATGACCGAACAGCTCGCTTTCCAGAAGATTTACCGGGATAGCGCCGCAGTTGATGGCCACAAAGGCCTGGTCCGACCTTGGGGAATTCAAGTGTATGGCCTTGGCCGCAAGTCCCTTCCCCGTCCCGGTTTCCCCGTAAATCAAGACTGTGCTGTCGCTGAGAGCGACCTTTTCCGCTACCTTCAAAACCTCACGGATTTCCTCACTTTCCCCGATGATCCCGTTACGTTCCATCCATGACCCCGTCACTCTCCAACAAAACGTCCTTCCAGGCCCTGTCTGTTTGCCGCATATACAATACGAACGTTTGGTAACAGCTCAATAAATAGGGGCAAAAGGGCTTTCCTGACGCAACTGCCGGGAGGTTGCATGTGTCCCTTGCAGATAAGTCACTGAAGAGACCAGCCCGGAGGCCCGGAGCGGAGGAAAAAACATCATGCTCCCGCACTACGTTCGCTGTTATCCCCCTGATTATTGAACCGATACAACGTGTCGTGCATATTCTTGCCTATTTTCAATGACAAAAAGACTTTAAATAAAACATCCTTGGGTGTCAACACCGAATCGTTTGAGCTGTTTCTTCGAGAGGTTGTCGGGTACTCACGGCATTGTGCCGGGACAGCGACGCCAACGCGAGGCCCGGGGACGGGGACCCCGGATTGAACGGTAAACACGTTCTATTTGCAGATACTTGTCTTGTCCTGCTCTTTGTCCAGGGCTGCTCGAATGGCCTTGGCAAAAACATCAATAGTTGCAGGCTTTATAATGACCTTGCTGACCCCGGACATCCTGGCCCGGCGCTCATCAATGACCTCGCCGTATCCCGTGCAAATGATAATGGGGATATCGGAGCGGACAGCATGCACGTTTTTCGCCAAGGCTTCTCCGCTCATGCACGGCATACTCATATCGGTGATGACGAGGGAGAAGTCCCCAGGCCGCTCTTTAAATGTTTGGAGCGCCCCGGCGGGATTGGTCTCCACATGCACGCTGTAGCCGAGACGCTCCAGCATTTTCCTGACGATCTCGGCAATCTCCTTTTCATCGTCTACAAAGAGAATTCGTTCATTTCCGGTGGGAATCGGCCGTGTCCTCGCAAACGTAAGCCCGCTTTTCTCCTCTGCTATAGGGAGAAATACGTCGAATACAGATCCCTTGCCAGGCGTGCTGTTTACCGTTATGGCGCCGTGACAGCTTTCCACGATCCCATAGACCACTGACAATCCGAGGCCGGTCCCCTCACCTGGCTGCTTGGTGGTGAAAAAGGGCTCGAACACTCGATTCATCACCTCCGCCGGCATGCCGGCCCCCGTATCCTGGACCCTCAGCCTAACATACCTCCCCGGCGCCATGCCTACCGGAAAAGCGACTCTTTCTTTTTCGTCGATGTTGCGGAGGCTCACCTTCAAAGTGCCTCCTGTTTCCCGCATGGCATGAAAGGCGTTGGTACACAGGTTGGTCACCACCTGATGCATCTGTGCCGGATCCGCTATGACCTGGCCTACGTTCTTGCCGATTGCGGTATGGATCTTTATGGACTTTGGCAAAGAGGCCCTCATGAATTTCAGGGTCTCCTTGACAACGGCCCGCACATCCAGCGGCCTGGGATCCTGCTGCCGCTGACGACTGAAATTGAGAATCTGCCTCACCAGATCTGATGCACGCTCACAGGCCGTTTCTATCCTTTTCAGATTCTTGCTCACATCGCCGCCTTCTCTCTTGAATTCCAGTGCGTATTCCGTATTGGCCGATATGATCCACAAGATATTGTTAAACTCATGTGCAATGCCGCCTGCAAGTGTTCCAATGGCCTCCATCCGCTGAGAATGCTGCAGGATCCTCTCCAGTTCCCTTTTTTCCCTTTCCATGTGTTTGAACTCGGTGATGTCCCGGATGATAATAAGCGCTGCCTGTTGGTTCGCATGAAAAGTGGGGATAATGGTTGCTTCCACATTGATGCACCTTCCCTTTTTGGCGCGCAGGACGGTTTCGAATCTCTGCCTTCTCTCCTTGTCTGCAACAAAGCCTTCATAGAATCCCTTCACCCTGAGCAGTTCACGGGAATCCAGATGCTCAAAAAAAGAGGTCCCGACCATTTCCTTTGGGCCCAGCCCCACCATATCGGCCAGTCGCCTGTTGACAAAACAGATGCGGTCATCATGAAGAATGCAGATACCCTCGTTGGAACTCTCCACAATATTCCTGTAGTCGGCCTCGCTCTCCATAAGGGCCGTTTCTGAGAATTTGAAGGCAGAGATGTCCCGATTGCTGTAACGCCTGCCTAAAGGCTCCCCATCAGGCCCGTAAACCGGCTCGCAAATATGCTGGATCCACCGAACTTCACCGTCTTTGCGGACAATGCGAAGCTCATTCTGAAAGGCCTTCTCTTTTCCCGGATCCTTTTTCATGTGACTGAGAAACCCCTGTCGATCCGCCTCGTGGACGATCTCCCCTAACAATTCGGGCCGGTTCATGAATTCCTCGGGACCATAGCCTGTTATATTGCGACAACCGGGCGAGACATACCGGTGCCTGTTGTCAGGCCCAATCCATCCATCCCAGTCGCACGCAAAATGGTGGACAGAATCCCTGAACCCATGATCCCTTGACGGATTCTCCGACGGGATTTCTTTTTCATCCAAATGGTGATCTTCTTTTTTGGTCATCTTAAAGGCCCTCGATATATTCACGGGTATCTGCAGGCGCAGCTTCCTTGACAGGGACCCCATTTGAAACAGGAGGAAAGGACTTTGACGGGGACATAAAAATGGCTTGATCCAATCGGCTCTCAGACCTTAGCGTCTACGGCCACAGGCAATACGACGGTTGTGAATTTGTTGCTGCCGCACCAGTTGTTCCAGATCCCGGTCCCTAAGAAGGTTTCGTTTGAGGAAATACTCTCCGATGGGGCTCTGCAAGCGACGCTGTCTTCCTAAGAGGGCCATGACCTCAAAACGGCTCAGATATCCTTCCCGGGCGGCACACTCGCCGAATCTTTCTCCTGGCCATCTTGTCTTGAGAATGGCCTGGATTTGCTCATGGGAAAGTTTGTTCCACTGGCGGGCAATCTGACCGATCAGGGGCCGCTGCCTCCTTTGCCATACGATGGCCTGTATGAGGGTCTGCCACGAGATTAGACCGGTGTAATAGAGAAACTGGCCGAACAACAGTCTCCGTCCGGGAAGCGTTCCAGCGTAGAAATGATCCGGCCCCGCTCTGGGAGGGTCTTTCTGCGGCGCGGCATGCTCTTTTCCCCCATCCGAATCGATCCCCCTCGCGCAGATAATCGAACCGCGACCCGTTATAATGGAAAGGAGGTTCTGATAGGCGCATGTCGCCTCTAAAAAGAGCTCTGTCAAGTTGGCAACATCTTTACCCATGACTCCGGCCCTGTCAGGATGGGTTTCAAGGGCCTTTTTGCGGTATGCGGCCTTGAGTCCGGATGGCTGGAGGTATTTTAAAAACGCCGACGACGGATGAATCTCGGGGCCGAAAAGGACCTCGCACGCCCTTGCCGCCTCTGCCATGGTTAATGCGATCATATGTTCCAGGCCCTTGGTTTTCTCACATCAACAAAAACCGAGAAAGTACTTATGCCCCCCGCGTCCACCCCACCTTAGGCATGGAAGACCCTTCCCGGGCCTCTTTCAATATCCAAGTCAAATCCACAGTATCACCTCAATATGCAGGGGAACAACATCGAACGTACCACCTGGCCAGGATAATTTTTCTTCCCCTCCGGGCCGACGGGCTGGCCTCTTCAGTGACTTATCTGCGGAGGACACTTATCTCTCCGGATCCTCGACTTCGTCGAGCTGCGGCTTCCCCCACTGGTAAGTCACAAAGAGACGGCGCCCTCCCGGCAGTCGCGTCAGAAAAACCCTTCTGCCCCCATTTATTGAGCTGTTACATTCTTGTCAAGACTAAAACCATCATATTGCACGGTGATTTTGTTCTCCGCACAAAGGCCTGTAAAAATAAGACATTAAGTCAAATTCTGATTGTTTGAACATGTAGAGCTAAAAACCTTTGTTATTACAATATATTGCAATTGAAGCTTCGTCGGA
>JAGHEC010000018.1 GCA_021159525.1 Deltaproteobacteria bacterium
GATCCTGAATGTGGATCACACGCAGACCGAGCTTGAGAAGAGCCGGGAGACCTTGTTGCAGGCTGAAAAGATGGCATCGGTGGGGAAGCTGGCCGCCGGCATGGCACACAGCATTCGCAACCCCCTTACCTCAGTCAAGATGCGGCTTTTTTCCCTGGGCCGCAGCCTTCAACTGTCGGAGACCCAGCGGGACGACTTTTCGGTCATTTCGGAAGAAATCCGTCACATTGATACAATTGTGCAGAATTTCCTGGAGTTTTCCCGCCCCCCCAAACTAAAAATGCAGTGGGTCAGTCCCTCTGAGGTGGTGGACCTGGTGCTGGAACTCCTGCGGCACCGTCTCGAGTCGTATAATGTGGAGGTCTCAGTCCGGCGGGAGTATGGGCCTCTTCCAGAGGTCCAGGGTGATCCGGAGCAATTGAAAGAGGTTCTTGTCAACCTGGTCGAGAATGCCTGTGAGGCCATGCATGGGGGCGGCGCCATCGTTATCACCGAAGAAGAGATTCGCGAAGGGCCTCTGGATTCGACTGTGGTCATTCGTGTGGCCGACAACGGTCCGGGGATCAAGGAAGCCATCCTGGGAAAGGTCATGCAACCCTTCTTTACTACCAAGGAGGAGGGGACCGGCCTGGGATTGAGTATTGCGAGACGCATTATCGAGGAACACGGTGGGACCCTTGCCGTGGAGTCGCAAGAGGGGGCGGGCGCGGTCTTTGTGATCACCCTCCCCATTCATCCTGTAAGCGGAGGTTGAACGTGACGGCGATCCTCATTATTGACGACGATGACCAGTTGCGGACCAGCTTTCAAAAGCTCCTCTCCGAAGAGGGCTACTGTGTGGAAAGCGCCCCGTCGGGCGAGGCAGGTCTCAATATGCTCGAGACCCGGATCCCGGACCTTGTCATCCTGGACATGCGGCTTCCCGGCATGAACGGTCTGGAGACCTTCAAGGCGATTCACGCGGTGGATCCCAAGCTGCCGGTGATCATCATGACCGCCTTTGGAACCACGGAAACCGCGATCGAGGCCACCAAGATGGGGGCCTTTGAGTATATCCTGAAACCCTTCGATATCCCGGAGATGCTGGGGACAATCAGGCAGGCCCTGGAGGCAGGCCGTTTTATGCGATCCCCTGTCAACATGGACCCGAGACCCGAGGATACGGCGGGTGAGGCCATTATTGGTAGAAGCAGGCCCATGCAGGAGGTGTATAAGGCGATCGGACGGGTGGCCAGCACCCATGCGACCGTATTGATACGCGGGGAATCAGGGACCGGCAAGGAGCTGGTGGCCCGGGCTATTTACCAGCACAGCCCACGGGCAAATCGCCCTTTTCTCGTCATTAACTGCGTGGCCATACCGGAAAACCTCCTCGAAAGCGAGCTTTTCGGATATGAAAAAGGGGCCTTTACCGGGGCCTCCCACCGCCGCGTGGGCAAAATCGAACAGGCCAGCGGCGGCACGGTCTTTTTGGACGAGATCGGCGACATGCCCTCTACCATCCAGGCCAAGATCCTGAGACTTCTTCAGGAGAGGAGCATCGAACGGCTCGGGGGCCGGGAGACCATCCCGGTGGATGTGCGCATCATCGCGGCCACGAATCGGAACCTGGAACAGGCCCTTTCACAAGGCCGTTTTCGGGAGGATCTCTACTACCGGCTCAAGGTGGTGACCATCTGGCTCCCCCCGCTCAGGGAGCGCATGGACGATATTCCGCTGCTGGCCGAATATTTCCTTTCCAAATGCTCGGCCGAGATGGGCATAGACAATCCGGGGATCCTGAAGGAGGCCCTGTCGGTCCTGAAACATTATGCATGGCCCGGCAATGTCCGGGAGTTCTACAACACCATTCAGAAGGCCCTGATCTTCAACCGGGGGGCCCCTGTGAGCGCCGGGGATATTGGCCAGGCCGTGAGCGATAGGGGCCGGGACCCGGCGATTGAAAACGGGGCAGGAGACGAGCCTATCCGCAAATGGATCCGTGAGGCATTAACGGACAAGACTGCGGAAAATATTTTCGATGTATGTATGGACCGGGTTGCGAGTCTTATTATTAGCGAGGCCCTTACCATGACGGACGGAAACCGATCCCAGGCCGCGAGGCTCCTGGGGCTTTCCCGGCCGACCCTCCATTCCCGGATTGAAAAACACCGGCTCAAATTCGAGACCTCGGTCAAGCGAGGGTGAGGAAGGCCGGACATAATGTGTTGCGGCCCGGGATGGGACAGTCTCCGCCTTTGCCTTTACAATTTGTAAAATTCCTCGACATCAGATCCCCCCGCGCACCGGAAAAACACCCTGAAAACGCTTCCTTGTAGCTGAATTTCTTAGATTAGTCAAAATCCGTTCCTCCCCATGTTTATGGCATGGCTGTTGCTGGTGAATGGACACTAACGATGGATGACAGGGACGCCATTCCATCAAGGACTTGAGTCAAACAATTATTGCAGGGGAGGCCGGCATGAACCAAAAAAAAGAGAAAAGGCCGTGGCTGCTGGCATTGGACGGATCAGACGACGCCTTTGAAACCGTCCGCTATGTGAGTCGTATCCCTACGCTCAAGGATACTCCGATGGTGTTGTTTTCTGTCTTTAGCAGGATTCCGGATGCCTACTGGGACCTGGAGAAAGAGCCCGGTTATAGATGGAAATTAGGGGAGATCCGGGCTTGGGAAACCCATCGGATGAGGGAGTTGAAGGACCACATGGCCGGGGCCAGGGAGATTTTAGTAAAGGCCGGTTTTTCACCGGATGCAATTGAGACAAGGCTCCATGAACGGAACAAAGGGATCGCCCGGGATATCATTCACGAGGCGGAACAGGGCTATTTTGCACTGGTGGCTGGGAGAAAGGGCACAGGCAGAATTCGAGGAATTTTCCTGGGGAGCGTAGCCGACAAGCTCCTGGAGCGTCTCGCAACCATTCCGGCCATCCTGGTGGGGAAGGGCGCGCGGCCCGGCCGGGTCCTGATCGCCTTTGACGGCTCGCCCGGATCCATGAAGGCCGTGGATTGCGTGAGCACTGTTTTTGCCGAAGCGGGACATGACATCAATCTGACCCACGTAATGCGCCAAGAAGAAAAGCAGCGGATCGCCATATCGGAGCGTTTTATGGGCGAGGCATTTGACCAGGCCGTGGAGCGGCTGACCGCCGCCGGGGTCCCGAGGGACCGTATCACCACCCAGATCGTGGCCGGGACCCCAAGCCGGGCAGAGGCCGTAGTTATGGAGGCGGACCAGGGGGGGTACGGGACCATTGTGGCTGGAAGACGGGGTATGTCCGAAGTTGCTGATTTTTCCATGGGCGCTGTCTGCAACAAGATCGTACAGCTTGCGGGCCGACAGGCCGTATGGGTGGTGAATTAGTGGAAAAAACATCCCTTCACGAATCCCCGGATGCATCGAGGCATGCTTTGAAGTTTCAGCATAGACGCTCACCCACCATATTGATCGCCGACCGGAATCCCCATGTAAGGGAGTTCTTGGGGCGCGAATTGAGAGCAGAGGGCTACGAGGTCCGCCTGGCGAAAAACGGCCGGGAGGTGCTGCGCTGGATCTACCACTACGAACCCCTGGACCTGGTGATTCTGGACCCGGACCTCCCGGATGCGAGCGACGGGCCTTTGCTGGAGAAATTGAATGACCGGATCCCCGCCCTCCCGGTGGTGGTACACGCCTTCGGGATCGATGATGCGGCTTCCTATGCTGGTTCTCTCCCTGTCGTTTTTGTGGAAAAAGCAGGGAACAGCATCGAAAACCTCAAAAAGGTGGTGGCCGAAATGCTGCTGAAGCGTCGGGCCCGTCAATCGCAAGGGGAGGGTGAGGAGAAAAGCCCCATGCATCCTTGAGAGACCGGCAAAACAGCCGGCCGATGCCTTTTGCATTCCTGCCTTTTTCATCCATTGACCAACGGAAACTGTGTGCCTCTTACTCAACAAAAAGATTAAGGGGTATTGTTTCAATACTGCTCAATACTCAGGGGGGATAACAGCGACCGTACCGCCGGGGCAGGAGGGTTCTTCTGACGCGACTGACGGGAGGACGCCGTCTCTTTGTGACTTATCAGTGGGGGAAGCCGCAGCTCGACGAAGTCGGGAATGCTAAAGGGGCAAGCCTGCCCGCCATTGCCTTGTTACCCATGTTACTTCCTTCTGCCATCGCAGATCAAC
>JAGHEC010000357.1 GCA_021159525.1 Deltaproteobacteria bacterium
ACACCCGCCTGCCAAGGCCAATTGAGCGTTCTTGCCAAGACTTTCGTCCCGTGCATCTGCGATGGCAGAAGGAAGTAACATGGGTAACAAGGCAATCGCGGGCAGGCTTGCCCCTTTGGCATTCTCGCATTCGTCGAGCTGCGGCTTCCCCCGCTGATTAGTCACAAAGAGACGGCGCCCTCCCGGCAGTCGCGTCAGAAAAACCCTTCTGCCCCCATTTATTGAGCTGTTACCGCCATGCTTCCCTGAACCCATTCTTCCAAGACAACCATTCAAGGAGTCCGGGCTTAGGCAAAGCGCATCACGTCAATAGGCCTTGAAAACACAGGCATGGGGCCCCCCATCATTACGGTGGTGCAATGCCGGTTCGGCGCCGGAAGCAGGGGCCTGGCCATCGAGCTGCTCCAGATGATGACCCGTCGATTTCGGGCCGCCGAGAAATTCATCGTAAACTCCCTGGGGACATTCCTCCCGATCTGCGCAAGCTGTAAAAGGATCAGGGAGCCCGGAGGACAAACAGGCCTCACGTCTCGGCCTACATCGCGCGCATGGCGGCCCGCTCGATGGCCAGGCAGGCCAGCTTCCCGAGACTCTTCAAAAATCCGATTTCGTCGTGGGTTGGCACTTTTTTGGAGGCAAAATAGACCCTGAGGATGGCATAGGTTGTGTCATTGACGGTAAACGGAATCCCTATTACGGCCGCCAGGCCCTCTCTTTTGGCAGCGTTCAGGTTCTGAATGCGCGGGTCTTTTTCAAAATCATTGATGAGGATGATATCCCCTTGTATGATCTCCGTGGTGCTCCTCCCGGAGTCGATGGCGCCTGAATTGAGGTACTGGTTGCTGAGCCCATAGGCGGATACCACCTTGAGATCAAAAGTCCCCTGTTCCAAAACGCGAAGGGTGCTCCCTTTCCCGCCGGTCAGCTCCACTGCCAGGGACACGATGAAATGGAGGATATCACCGAGATCCTCTTCGTCCTGGTAAATCACGTCGATCACCCTGCTCAGCGCAAAGGAAGATATTTCTGAAAAGTTTTCCGACATAACAACGCCTCCGCATCATGGTAGTTTAAGGAGTTTCACAAACCCGGCCTGACAAACAATCTGTCATATTTCGGCGGTTCCTGCAACTGCTAAGTGGATGCTGGATAGGGGGTACGGGATGGCGCTTTCAGCTCCTTAATCTTGTGCCTGGCGCCTACCCCATTGACCGACCGCCCCCGTGTGTGTTAGAGTTTTTTTTAGTTCCATCCAAAGCAAAAACCCGAACCCTGAGAAAAGAACCCAAGACGTTTGAGCAACTCCATAAACCCGCAAACCAGAGGCTAAACCTAAATGCCCATGCCGGATGCGTCCCCGCATACCCTTCCCAAACGAAACAATATAAGGTTCGTCAGGGTCTTGGCAGCTGTTTTTCTTGTTTGTCTTGCAACTGTATTGAGCGCCAGGGCCGACCGTCCTGTTCCCAAGCCAAAAGGCCTGGTCAATGACTTTGCCGGGGTCATTTCCCCGGCCTACAGGGAAAAGATCGCCGCTGTCGCGGGCGAACTACTTCAGAAGACCGGGGTTCCTGTGGTGGTGGCGACCCTGCCGGACATCGGGGGCGCCGAGTATAACGAATATGCCAACCGCCTATATAATGCCTGGGGCATCGGGAAAAAGGGGGAAGACAAAGGAGTTCTCATCTTTGTCGCCGTGAAAGAGAGAAAGATGCGGATCGAGACCGGCTACGGCGTGGAGGGGATCCTTCCCGACGGCCTGGTGGGCGAAATCCGGGACCGCTACATCATCCCCTATCTCAAGAAAGACAAATTCGGCGAAGGGCTTTATGCAGGAACCCTGGCCGTAGCGCAGGTCATTGCCGGGGATACAGGGGTCGAGCTGTCGGGCCGTATGCCTGAGGCGCCAACAGAGAAAAAGGATCCCGGATTGGCCATTTTTCCGATCATTTTCATCCTTTTTATATTGATGGCCATATCCAGACGTCGCGGCGGGTCGTGGCTGTTTTTTCTTCCCTTTTTCTTCGGCGCGGGCATGGGCCGCGGCACCCGTTATGGCGGACCGGGAGGGAGCTTTGGCGGATTCGGAGGGGGGTTTGGCGGGTTTGGCGGAGGCATGAGCGGCGGAGGCGGGGCAGGAGGGAGTTTCTGAATATGGGCTGCATAAAAATGCCTCGGAGGGAAAAGCATGGGAAGACATATTGACGATCCAAAAGGGGTATTTTCAGATGTAACAGCCGATTACAAGGCCGTTTTTGGAAACGATCTCGTGGCCATTGTTCTCTACGGGAGCGCAGCGGGCCCCGATTTTCAGCCCGGATCGTCGGACATCAATTTCATGGTGGTTTTGACAGAGGCCGGCATCCGGCATATTGATCAGGCATTTGGCCTGGTGGACAAATGGGGCAAACGGGGGGCGGCCATACCTCTTTTTCTGACCGAATCGTATATAGAAAGCTCCCTGGATGTCTTCCCCATGGAATACCTCGGTTTCCAGCGCAAGCATATTCAGATATACGGCAAAAATATCCTCAAAGACCTCGCCTTCAAGTCCCAATACGTGCGGCTTCAGTGCGAACGGGAAGTCAAGGGAAAACTCCTTCTCCTGCGGGAGGCCTTCATGGAAAGCCGCGGAAAGGCAAAGGCCCTGAAAGGAGTCCTGAAGGAGGCTGTCCCGGCCCTCACTGCCATCTTCGAGACCCTCCTCTACCTCAAGGGCATCGAGATTCCTGGAACGCGACGGGATGCAGTCCGGGCGGCAACAAAGGCGTTCGGGATCGATGGGGACCTGTTTCGGCGGATCCTTGACTTTCGAGAAGCAAGCGTTCACATTCCGGATCAAGAGATAGTGGCCCTGTTCAAAAGCTGTCTCCATGAACTGGAGCGACTGTCCAACATAATCGATGCCTTTGATGAGAAATAAGCAAGGTGTTTCATCATGAAATGCTTACGCATAAATTTCAGGCAGGGCCGTTGACCCATTCTGCATTAGCATGCAATAGCTCAGTTTCCATCCATAAATGGCCCTTTTTGTCCGCGCTCTGCTTGGACTCCCCATCCTGCGGATGGGTCCCCGGTTTCCTTGATCTTGTAAAAAATGGCTCATTTCTGGATTGGAAACTCGCTCGTGCCGTAACAGCTCAATAAATGGGGGCAGAAGGCTTTTTCTGACGCGACTGACGCGACTCTTATTCCCCTAATTGTTGAGCTGATACGAGGCAAGACATTTTTGGATTGATCCGCATGAGGAGGAGACCATGAGCAAAGGATTGAAGAGCCTGATCATCACACTGGGCATACTGCTGATCATCGTAATAGGGTTTTATTCTTATTTCAAAGGAACCTACAACAAGCTGGCAACCCTTGATGAAGGCGTCCGGGCGGCATGGGCCCAGGTAGAAAACCAGCTGCAGCGGCGCTATGATTTGATCCCTAATTACGTGGAAACAGTCAAAGGATATGCCAAGCACGAAAGGGAGGTCCTGCAGCAGGTCACCGAGGCCCGTGCAAAGGTGGGAGGGGCTGCGAATGTCAATGAAAAGATCAAGGCCAACAACCAATTGTCATCTGCCCTGAGTCGGCTCCTGGTGGTAGTAGAGCAGTATCCCGACCTGAAGGCCAATGCCAACTTCATCCGGCTTCAGGACGAACTGGCAGGCACGGAAAATCGGATCGCAGTAGAGCGCAGACGGTTCAATGAAGCGGTCAAGACCTACAACATCACCATACGCCATTTTCCCGCCAACATAATCGCGGGTATATTCGGATTTGAAAAAAAGACCTTCTTCAAGGTCCCCAAGGAACGTCAGGAGGCGCCCAAAGTCAGGTTTTAATCCGCAGATTTGACAGATTAACCGGATTACTCGTAACAGCTCAATAAATGGGGGCAGAATGGTTTTTCTGACGCGACTCCCGGGAGGGCGCCGTCTCTTTGTGACTTATCAGTGGGGGAAGCCGCAGCTCGACGAAGTCGAGAATGCCAAAGGGGCAAGCCTGCCCGCGATTGCCTTGTTACCCATGTTACTTCCTTCTGCCATCGCAGATCCACGGGACGAAAGTCTTGGCAAGAACGCTCAATTGGCCTTGGCAGGCGGGTGTCCCCCGCAGATAAGT
>JAGHEC010000282.1 GCA_021159525.1 Deltaproteobacteria bacterium
GGCAGGCGGGTGTCCCCCGCAGATAAGTCACTCAAGAGACCAGCCCGGAGGCCCGGAGCGGAAGAAAAATTCTTCTGCCCCGGCACTAGGTTCGCAGTTATCCCCCTAATTATTGAGGTGATACAATATGAGTTAACCTTACATGACCTTGAGGATATGAAGCCAGCCCGGCCGCTCCTTTTGTGCAGCCTCGATGGCCGACGGGGCCCCGAGCACCTTCACGATCCCCTTTGCCGCGGCCTCCCGCATAAATCCGGCCATGTCTTTGAAATGACAGGCCGTCGTGCCCAAGATTTCCTCGCGCATCTGTTGACGGGCCTCATCCGTGTCTCCCCGGAGATAACGGGCCAGCGATGCAAATCCCTTGGCATCCGGCAGCATATAGCCGTCCAGATCGCCAATTGCGCCGATAATGGCCTTTGAAAGTTCGTCATCTCCCAGGCTGGTCTCTTCGAGAAACCGGGCGGTCCGATCAAAAACCTCAATCGTTTTCAGGAGATTGGGGTCCCGGTAAGAAACCAGCGCCAGGGCCCCGGAGAACCGGTCTATCTGGCAAAAGGCCCC
Organism: Deltaproteobacteria bacterium; assembly: GCA_021159525.1. GTDB lineage: Bacteria > Desulfobacterota > DSM-4660 > Desulfatiglandales > Desulfatiglandaceae > AUK324. The sequence goes on from JAGHEC010000282.1 coordinate 565, forward strand.
GTAGGCCCCCCCCTGGACCCGGACCTGATCCCACAAATAGGCATTGCGCTGATACCGGGCAACGACCAGGGCCGAGCCGTGAAAGCGGTATCCCAAGTCATAGAGATTGGCGCCCTTTCCTACATAGTTGACCTGGGACGGCACAGTCATCCCCTCAAAAGGGGGGGTGTCGGCCCGGGGCCATTCCGCAGGAGGGACGGGGGCTTCAGGCAAGGCCCGGGCGAATTCCGTCAGGAGCGGCGCAAGCCGTTCCTCGCCTTTCCGATCTACCGTGACATTGGCCACCATGGAACCACGGTCCAGGAGGAGACGATGCATTTGCTTGAGCAGATTCAGGACGTTTGGCCAATCCTCGTCCACGGCCCGGGCCAGCTTCCTGACAAAAAACAGGTAACTGATGCCGCTCATCTGCTCTGCGGCCCAGTGGGCCTCTCCAAAATGGGATCTGAGCCTAAGGCCCACCATCTGATGTCCAGCCGGAATGAGCTTTTGCTCCATCCTGGCCTTTTCCTCCATGATCATCTGACGAAATCGGTCCCGGTTGTCCCATTGGACCGTCAAGAGCATGTCGCCCAGGATCTCGAACAGGGCCTCGGCCTGCTCCACCAGGGCCTTGCCCCGAAGAAAGAGCCAGGCTGTGCTCCCTCTGTTATCCCCCAGCGCTGAGATGAACGCCTGGGGATGGATTCCCCCGGTCTTGCGGCTGATGCGCCGGCCCAGGGCCACAAAATCCTCCTTGTCGGTTCCCAGTTCCACAAAGGCCCTGCCGAAAAGGGGGGCATAGGGGAGAAATTCGGCCGGAAGACGCCTGAGATTCAACCCGATGTCCACATAGGCAATGCCATTGGTAAACAGATCGTGATACAGCGTCTCAAGGCCGCCTTGCCTTTCAAAGGCAACAGGGATAAGCTTGTTTTCCCGGTCCAGATCCGCCACCTTCAGCATGGGGATGGCGGCGAGGGCCTCCGGCGGATCCGGGGTGGCCTGAAGGCGCTTGAGTTCCCTCGTGTTTTCGACCAGCTTCTGCAATTCAGCCGAACCCATGGATGCGCGGGCCTGCCGGAGGCGCTCCTGTTCCTCTGCTTCTTCCCGTTCCCTGAGCCCCTTGTCAGGCACAAGGATCAGGGTAGTGCGATGGGGATTTGACAGGAAGAGGTCCCGGAGCATGCCCTCAAAAAAGCCTTTACCTGATCGCGCCTTGCGCTTCACAGCCCCAAGGGGCCTTTCAAAGGCCACCAACGCCAGGGGATCCCCGTCATACAGCCAAGTGGTCAAAGACCTGAGCATCAGGGAAAGGCCCCGGGGGAAACTTCCGGTATTGTTCTCTCTCAGCCCGAATTCAACAGTATTGAGGGCCGCCTCGACGTTCTTGAGGTCGATGCCCGTTTCAACCAGTTCCCTGAGAGTGTCCAGGATAAGGGCTTCCACCTTTTCGCAGTTTTGGATATCCACCCCCTTGAGCCCAGTGGAAAAGGTCATCTGCCGCAGTTCACTCCCCAGTCCATCCCCGGCCAGGTCCTCGCCAAGGCCGGAATCGATCAAGGCCTTGCGCAGGGGGGATCCGGGCATGCCCAGCAGGATATAGGTCAGGACATGAAGGGCGAAGTTAGTCTCCACCTCCATTGTCTGTGTGAGCATCCAGTTGACGCTGACCATCCCCTTGGGTGCTTGATCTCCCTCTTCCCCCGCCATAAAGGGCCGAATCATACGCCTTGACTCGCTGAAACGAGGTTGCAACGGCACTTCAGAGTTCACCTCGATGGGATCAAATGCATCCAGATAGACGCCGATCCGTCGCAGCCGCTCTTCCGGGTCGTCGTCGCCATAAAAAAAGATGCGGGCGTTGGCGGGATGATAATAGGTGCGATGGAACTCACGAAACTGCTCATAGGTCAGATTGGGTATCTGCTTCGGATCCCCGCCCGCGTCCAGGCCGTAGGCCGTGTCCGGGAACAGGGATTGAAGGGAATACTCCGAGAGCCGGTTTTCCGGGGAGGAATAGGCCCCTTTCATCTCATTAAAGACCACACCCTTGTATGCAAGGGGGCCGCTCGGATCCTCCAGTTCCAGATGCCATCCCTCCTGCTCGAATATGGCCCGGGTGATGCGGGGATAAAAGACCGCATCCAGATAGACATCCATGAGGTTGTAAAAGTCCTGGAGGTTCTGACTGGCCACCGGATAGCAGGTTTTGTCCGGATAGGTGAAGGCGTTGAGAAAGGTCTGGAGAGAGCCTTTTAGGAGTTCCACAAAGGGCTCCTTCACCGGATACTTGCGGGATCCGCAGAGGACCGAGTGCTCCAGGATGTGGGGGAGACCGGTGGCATCCGGAGGCGGCGTGCGAAAGGCGATGCCAAAGACCTTGTTCTCATCGTCTGTTATAAGTGAAAGGATCTGTGCCCCTGTCTTTTCGTGTTGAAGCAACCTGGCCAGGATGTTGAGCTCTGCGATCTGTTGTTCTTTCAAAAGGGTAAAGCCTTGGGTCACGGGTTATTTTCCTCCTGTGGGTTTATCGGGTTTGCCGGGTTCATGGAGCTGGTTAAGGCATGGAAATCCAGCTCTCAGCAGCATGCATTATTTTCCATTAAGGCCTGGCGGTATCCCGCGCTGGGGTCCGGCTCGCTTCCTTGTGATGATCTGATAGACGGTCAGCAGGATGAACATGGCAAACCCGGCATAGTTCACCATGTCGCCAACCCATATAAGGGCGATGGCCGCGGCCCCGTGCAGGATGGTCTCCGGCCAGGTGAGCTTTACAATATAGTAACGTTCCAGACAGAAGACAAATGACATGATAGCGATGGCGCAGAAAACCACCGTCTGAATCACCGCGCCGGTCGGGCCGTTGAGGAGGAGGGGGTGATAAGCCATCACCACAGGGATGATATAGATCCCCTTGGCTAGCTTCCACGAGGTGAAGGCCGTCTTCATTGGGCTGGAACCGGCAATGCCGGACGCCGCAAATGACTCCAGGGCCACCGGCGGCGTAACATTGGCGTCCTGGCTGTACCAGAAGACAATCATATGCGCGGTCAACAGCGGGAGGCCCAGATCCATGAGCCCCGGGCCTGCCAGGATCACCAGGACGATGTAGGAGGCAGTGACGGGCAGACCCATGCCCAAGAGAAGCGAGGTGAAAGCGACCAGGGCCAGGGCCAGGAGGGGAATCCCCTGAGACAGGGAGACCACCAGTGAAGAGAACCTGAGCCCGGTCCCGGTCAGATTGACGACCCCTACAATAATCCCGGCCGCTGCGCAGGCAACCGCCACGACCACTGCATTGCGGGCCCCCTGCTCCAGGGCCTCCAGAAGCATCCGGAAAGATATTCGGGAACTCCTGCGAATGAACGATGCCAGATAAACAGCAATAATGGCGATGAAGCCTGCCATCATGGGGCTGTAATTCATGATCAGGACGGTAATCAGTATGCCGACCGGAATGATGAAATGCATCCCGTTCTTGAGGGTCTCGCCCATTCTCGGGAGGGCCTCCTTGGCCTGGCCCCAGATTCCCTCCTTTTGGGCCTCCACATGGACGAAAAGGATCACGGAAAAAAAATAGAGAATAGCGGGTATAAGGGCAATCTTGACGATTTCAAGATAGGGCGTTTGAGTAAACTCGGCCATGAGAAAGGCGCCCGCCCCCATGATGGGGGGCATCAGCTGTCCACCGGTGGAGGCCGATGCCTCTACGGCCGCAGCCACATGCGGCTTGTATCCGATCTTTTTCATCATGGGGATGGTAAATGACCCTGTGGCGACTACATTGGCCACCGCGCTCCCTGCCACCGACCCCATAAATCCGCTCGCCACGACAGCGGTCTTGGCCGGCCCCCCTGAAAACCGGCCGGTAATGCAGTAAGCCAGATTAATGAAAAAATTTCCCGCCCCTGTCTTTTCCAGAAAAGCCCCGAACAGAATGAAGATAAACACAAAGGTGGCTGCCACTGCCGTGGGGAGGCCGAATATCCCTTCTGTCGTGAGGGACAGGGTGGTAGCCATACGTTCGATGGAATACCCCTTGTGCACGATGATAGTGGGCATGTAGGGGCCAAAGTACCCGAAAAACAAAAACCCGATGGCAATGCAGGTGAGATTGAGGCCGATTACACGGCGGGTGGCCTCCAGGACCAGGCACACCAGGGTGATGCCCACGGCAATATCCCACTGGCTCCAGTCTCCCTGGCGATCAAATATGTTCTGAAGATCAATGAAGATATAGGCGCATACAGCAATGCTCAGGCCGCAGAGGATCAGATCTATCACGAAGGCCGCGTTGGAACGATCTTTTGTTGCACCCTTGTACAGAGGCCGCGTCAGAAAGGCGATCACCAGAATGGCACACAGGAATACGGCCCTGTGGCGCATGGCGGTCATGGCGATGATGCCTGCGGTGTAGAGTTCAAAGAGGCTCAGTCCGATGCCCACCGCCGCAATGATCTTCAAGGTCCACCATTGGGTAAAGGAAGAGACCGACGTTGTTTTACTGCGTTCTGTCATGATCACCTCCCATTTGGCATCTTGCTGTCTCACCCTGCAAAACCGTTCAGGGCGCCTCCCTGAAGCGGGATTCCGGGTTGACTGGCTCGAAGTTCCGTCGTCGATGCAGAAAATGCGGAGTTGCCGTGTTTGCAGGGACTTCTGTTTTCATCTCCGGGACCGGCAAGGCCCTTGCCATGAGCGTTTGGAGTGGCGGGATGCGGAAAGACCCATCGAAAGGCTTTGTACATGAGACTTACCGGCCGCGCGGAGAATCGGACCGCCTCATGGGGCGCCAGGTCTGAAAGATTGGTCCGGGTCCCGCGCCAGATAAGGGTATGATCCACACCAGGGCTTCCGATGCGCAGGATAAAGTCGCCCGTGGGGAAATGCATTGCCTCGATCACCTCGTACGGCCCCCTTTTTACCATCCGCCCTATCCCGGGCATGCGGCCCATGCCGGCCCCGAACCTGAGATACCGCTCTTCCTCGATGTAGATCCTGCCGTCTCGATCCAGGCTGTGCTCTTCCCAGATGGGGGTTTCTTCTACCGAGTGCCAGTACTGAATCGTAAACCGCTCCCCTGCTTTCAGGGGAAGGACCGCCAGCGGATCCCCCCCCCTTGCCGGAATGATGCGCAATTCAAGACCGCCCGGCAGAAACCAAGCAGTCAGGAGGAGGCACACGAAGAGGCCGGACACGACCCACAGGATGTCCCGCGCCGGCCTCGGAATCACTGTCTGCGGCCCCGTTATGGAATCAGCTTTTCAGGGACCTTGATCCCCTTTTCCTTGAGATACTTGATGGTTCCCGGATGGAGGGGAATGGGCGAGTATTTCGCCGCGTTCTCAGGGGTCGTGTACGCGGCCGAGGGATGGATCTTGCATAATAGATCATTGTGTTCGTAAAGCGCCCTGACGAGCCTGTACACCAGATCGGCATCCAGGGACTTCTGGCAGATCAGCACGTTCCAGACGCCGATGGTGGGAACCGGATCATCCACACCCTTATATACGCCCCCTGCCAGTTCAACTGCTGAATAGGTGGGATTGGCGGCCAGGATCTTCCTGGTCTGTTCAGGAGTGAAGGGGAGGATCCGGATATCGTGGGTAGTGGCCAGGTCCATGATGGAACTGGTACCCGGGCCCACACACCATGTCCCCATTTCGATGGTGCCATCCCTGAGGGCATTGGCGCTCTCGGTAAAAGAAAGACGGGCGTCTTTGTAGGAATCAAGGGGAATGCCAAGGGCCTTGAACACCACCTCGGCCATGAAATTGGTCCCGCTCCCCGGGCTTCCGGAGCTGATGGTCCTGCCCTTGATCTGCTCCACGTCGGTGATTGGGCTGTCCTTGAGGGTTACCAATTGAAGGAGATTGGGATACATGATGGCCATGGACAGGATATTCTGCTTTCTTCCCTTAAACTTGGAAGTGCCCTCGTAGCCGGCCACGGCCACATCGCCCATGACCTCGCCGATAACGGTTTCACCTTTGGAAGCCAGCTTAACATTTTCAACACTGGCGCCCGTGACCTCTGCCACGGCCCTGACGCCCGGCACATGTTTGGTCCATATCTCAGCCACCCCTCCGCCATAGGGATAGTAGATGCCGCCGGTGCCGCCCGTGCCGATGCCCAGGAAAACCGTCTTGGCCGCAACCGGCCCTGCCGCCATGATACACAAAACCAGCGTGATGGTCATCGCAATGCTCACTTTTTTCATTATCCTTCGACCTCCCTTCCTTCGCTTGAAATGGGTTACTGATTCATTGTTGCGATCTTCAGGTCTATGCAACCCGGTTTTTCAGCCATCCGCGTGACCGGATAAACAAATGTGGCGCTCTGCCCCGGCTGCACCAGCCCGGCCTTGGTCTTTTTCGGGATCAGCCCGCCCACAGCCTTGCCGTTGTCCAAAAAGATGTGGACCCGATACCGTTGCGGCTTGGTGCTGATGTTTTTGACGGTTAGCTTGAAATGAAGGGCGTTTGCGCCTTTATACTTCTTAAAAAAGCAGGTCAGCCCTTCCAATTGGGCCTCAGGGGCTATGTCCTTGCTGATCTTATCCTGCTCGACGCAGGCAAATTCCTCCGGCGCTGCCAGGGCCATGTCTCTTGCTCCCGCCAGGAGGCCCAAACAAAATACAACCCCCAAAGTCGACCACCTCAGCCATGCCATTTTACGCGGTTTCATGCTCCCTCCTTTCCATAATAGTGTTAACCCATTCAAACGCGACCCCAAAACTAATTTAAATAACAGCACAGAATAAAGGAATTGTCAACTTGATTCAGCAATCCCCATTAACCCATGGATTTGCTGCCCGGAGAAGCTCTTAATGTAATAGCTCAATGAACAGGGGCAGGAGGGTTCTTCTGACGCGACTGCCGGGAGGGCGCCGTCTCTTTGTGACTTATCAGTGGGGGAAGCCGCAGCTCGACGAAGTCGGGAATGCTAAAGGGGCAAGCCTGCCCGCCATTGCCTTGTTACCCATGTTACTTCCTTCTGCCATCGCAGATCAAC
>JAGHEC010000134.1 GCA_021159525.1 Deltaproteobacteria bacterium
CCGAAAGAAGACCCATACTACTTCCTCCCGTCCCAGGCTATTATACCGGCATCCCACTTTTATACGAGAGAAATCTTAAAGAGATAAAATCAGGATTTACTGAAAAGAGAAACTGGGGTTAGACAAAGGGATCTTGAGGCGTTGCAGACGGTCACCATTGAAGAGGGCGGCAAGAGTTTCGCCATTCGCACCGAGTGCCGGGGAGACTGTGGCAAGATCTTCCAGGCAGTGGGCGTGGCCCTGCTGCCTACGATTCGTGAGATCACAGGAGCATAAAACAGCTCAGAAAGAACTCAGGTGGTGCCAAGGGAGAATTGCGGCCTCGTAACGCCTTGTTTTTACATAACATTAAAAATCTAAGTGTCAAAGGTCAGTCAAAAAGCACTTCACGCCAAAATTAGAATTGCTGCTTGTGAAAAATTGTTCTTGACAGAACGCGGTCTGTTGACTATAGTCCACAAGAGTGTGCAGCCAGAAGTTGCATCCAAGAAACAGTATACGTATCAACAAAAAATTAATTCGTTCAGGCGCCTTTAACCGGGCTTAAAAGGGAACCTCGTTAAAATCGAGGGCGGACCCGCCGCTGTAATCGGGGACGAAAGCCGCACAATGTCACTGTTCCGGTAGTCAGGAATGGGAAGGCGTGGCAAGTAGGTTGATCCGAGAGCCAGAAGACCTGCCTGAGCGGAAAGAGCGGTGATCTTCGCGGACAGAGGTTGCCCAACGGTTTCGAGGATAAAAAAGGGAAATCCCCGGATCGATTAATTTCGGTCCGGGGATTTTTTTGTGCCGGGAAGCTTATGGAGTACTTCATGCTTGGAAGATTAAGAGAGGAAAAGAGAGTGAAGAACCGGTGGATAAATCCATATTAATCCGGTTAATCCGGCAAAAAGCTCAAAAGGCTGTTCAGCGACAATTATAAATCGCGGTCAACGACAATTATAATGGAGGCTTCTAACGTTTTTTCTTTTAGTGGTTTTGTTGGCTTTATCCTTTGTTCATAGGGCGTTACCGAGGTCTTAGGACTATATAACAAAGTGTTTTTTAATTGTCGTCAATTATAATTGTTGTTCATCAAAAGGCTGAAATCGGAATCAGTAAATTATACGGGAGTTTTGAAGCTGGCCCTTCCGAGGTCGGATTTTTACATTTAAGCTTGGTTTTAACCTAAAAAACCGGAAACGAGGATTTGACAATGTCCAACATGGAAACCCTTGCCATGGGTGGCATGACAGGCAAACCAGGCATGATTGAGGCCATGGGCGGTATGGGGTTTATGATAAACCCCATGACCAAATGGGCCTTGGAAGCCTACCTGGTAGCGGTAGTGTTTTACCTGCTGAGCCTCATAACCTTGGTCTTTCCGCGCAAAACCTGGTCCACCTGGATGCTCGGCATGGGCCTTGCCGCCAACTTGGTTTCGCTTGGATTGCGAGTGGCCCTGCAATGGCCCATGCAGGCCCCTTATCAGGGCCCGTTCTGGATAACTGCATGCTTGGCCGCATTGGACCTGTTTTTCACCTTAAAAGGCAAAAGGCGCCTGGGATGCGCATTGCTGCCGGTGCTCACCCTGCTGGCGGCTCTGGGCGCCCTGTTCCATGGGGACTCCTATGTGCCGTTTCCCCGCTCCAACACCATCGCAGCTCATCTTTCCCTGCTGCTTATATCTGTAGGCAAGGCATTTTTCATTGCTTCTGCGGTTGAAGCGCTGATGCATCTTTTCGGCAAAGCTTCCGATAGCTGGGGCCCCGCGGCGCGCAGCTTTTTCGGCAGCTTGGTGGTGTGGGGATTTGTGCCCTACACCCTGGGCCTGTTCCTGGCTGAAATCTGGGCGTATCTGGCCTGGTCCAGCCCTGTGGTTTGGGAGGATTTCGCCATGGTTTCCACCATGGCCCTATGGTTCTTCTATAGCTGCTTTCTGCATCTGCATCTTCTCAACCGGTGGAGTACAGATAAACGGGCCTGGTTCGCACTGGTCGGTCTGCCAATCCTGTTTTATTTTATTTATCTCCCCGAATTGGGACCTCTCGCCCTCCCGGAAATCGGACTATGAAAGTGCTGAAAGCAATTTGGGAATTCATGGGGCGATCCAGCCTCACCTTCCACTTGTTACTGTGGATTGTGGTCGATCTGCTGGTGGGATTTTTCTTTTTCCGCGCCCATCCGGATTTGTTCGAGCCCTTAAGCCGCATGATGATATGGGAGTGGATCAACACCGTTGGCATCACGTATCCCGCTGCCACATGGTGGTTTATTATCTTCATGGCCTTGTTGGGCCTGCTTGTAGCCAACACCATAGTCTGCACCGCAAACCGTATCGCAGCCCTTGTTACGCACGGACCCGATTCGTCCGGCATGTTCACTTACCTGCTTAAATTCTCACCTCATATCATGCATTTAGGTTTTATCTTGATTTTGGGATCCTATTTATTGAGCTATGTCGGCGGCATCAACTCTCAAAACAACATCCTTGTCTTTGGAAAGACCGTTTTAGTGCCCGGATCTGAGATGAAGCTCCAACTGGACAAAATGGAAATGGATTACTACAAGGGCATGCGGCTCACCTTTTATCGAGGTCAAGCCATCAACGAACGCATGCACCTCACCTTCACCAACCCGGACGGCAGCCAAACGCACAAGATCCTCAGGCGTATGAGCCCGGTATGGCACCAAGGGTACAGCTTTCACGTCAAAAGCTTTTTCCCCTCCAGCAAAACCGGATACAAACGTAAATCCTATGTAAATGTAATTATTCGTAAAGATCCGGGGATCACATTGTTTTTCATTGGCACCATCGTATTTTCCCTGGGCCTCTTGGGCTATCTCATCCAGCACATTCGCCGGCATCTGCGGCGAGGTTAACTTAATGGTGAACTTATGAATCGGTCTGCAAGGAAAGTGTCACTTACAGCTCTGGTAGCGCTCCTCTTCTGGATCTGTTCGCTCCCGGTTCTGGCTGAAATCCGGCCGGCCTTTCAGGTGATCGGAGCCTTCAGTCTCCAGAAGCTCGACCGGGGCTGTTATTGCCTCACAGACGGCTTGGGCCGCACCCTCACGCTGGTGCCCCGTGGTCAGGAGCCTCCTCCGGGCACGCCCAAGGACAACATCATCCGCACCCCGGTTAAGCGAGTTGCAGTGGTGAGCGGCCAGGATGTGTCTATAATCCATGCCCTGGGCGTGGTGGACACTGTGGTTGTCGTAACCGGCGAACCAAGGGATTGGTCCTCCATCCCCTATATAAAAAACGGCTTGCAGAACGGCTCTGTAATAACCGGGGGAGAAGGCATGGTGCTGGACTATGAGCTCTTCGTCAAAGCCAAGCCGGAGCTTGTTCTGACTTGGGATGAAGCCATGGTGCCCGTCTTCGGTGAACTGGGCATTCCGGTTCTCATCACAAACACCGAGAGGGCTCGTAATCTGGATACTCAGATGCAGTTCGCCAGGTTCCTGGGAACCATCTTCGATAAAACCAAACAAGCCGATGCTTTTATCGAACGTGTAAGAGCCAAAATCGCAGAGGTGAAGGCCATCACTCAGAAGGCCGTACGCAAACCCAAGGTCATGTGGGTGGACATTTTCCCCGGACGTTTGCTTGCCGAGCCGGGCAACTCTTTTCATGCTGAGATCGTCCGGGTGGGAGGTGGACAATACCTGTTTGACGACATCTTCGGCGCATCCTGACTTGAAATCTCTCTGGAGAGGTTCTTCAGAAGCGCAAGTGAAGCCGATGTCCTTATCACCTACCGGACCCCCATCATCGGGCTGGACAGCAAGGCGAAAATTGCCAAAGCTTTTCCGCAGATAGCTTCCATCAAGCCCTTACGGGAGGGAAAAGTCATATCGCCCATGCCCCACTACGAAAGATCCATGCATCGTCTGGATGAAATCATCGAGGAAGTCGCGGCTTATCTGCATCCGGAGCTGTTCCCGGCTTACAAGCATAAGTATTTAAAACTATTACCGGAAAAATAATTACTCCCAGCCATGCCCCATATTGCCAAAAATTCGTTGCTGTTTCCCATGTTGGGCTTGTTGGTTTTGGTTTCGTTCAGTTTAAACGTCTCGTTCGGGTCGGTGAGCATTCCGTTCGACCAGATAACAGACATCCTGCAAAACGGGCCGGATCACCATTGGAGCGGCCAGATCGTGTGGAACATGCGCCTTCCGCGTGCCATGGCCTCAATCATCGGCGGGGCCATGCTCGCCGTGGCCGGGCTGCTCCTGCAGGCCTATTTCCGCAATCCCATTGTGGGGCCATTTGTGTTGGGGGTTTCTTCCGGGGCCTCGCTCATGGTAGCGCTGGTCACCCTCACCACCCTGTCCCTGGGTTTTGCCCACGTCAATCCGTATATATCCGGCATAGCCGCTCTGGCGGGGGCCCTTGGCATTATGGTGCTGGTCATTGCCATTGCCGCCAAGATCAAGAGCCCGGTCATCCTGCTGATCATCGGATTGATGATCGGCTATATCACCCGCTCGGTTACCGGCGCCGTTATCGCGTTTGCGGAGGCTGAACGGCTAAGAGGCTTTTTGCTCTGGCAGATGGGCAGCTTTGCCGGAATTACCTGGGAAGAATTGAAGATCATGTCCATTGGAGGCGTCCTACTCCTGTCGGGGGCCTTCACCATCAGCAAGCCTTTGAATGCCTTCTTACTGGGCGAGGACTACGCATCCACCATGGGCGTGAATGTAAAACGATTCAGACTGTTAGTTGTATTTTTATCCTGTGCTCTGGCCAGCCTGGTAACCGCAACGGCCGGCCCTGTCTCTTTCATTGGCCTGGCCGTTCCCCATATGGCGCGCCTTTTAATGAACACCTCCAACCACAGGTTGCTTATTCCCGCAAGCGCGCTTTTGGGAGCGATCATCACCGGGGTTTGCGACCTGATTGCGCGCATGGTTTTCTCTCCTGTGGAAACGCCGATCTCCGGTGTCACCTGTCTCTTCGGCGCTCCCATTGTTATCAGCCTACTCCTAAAAAAGAGGACCGCGTCGTGAAAAACACAATCGAAAATTCCACATGCAGCAAAAAGCTGATGAATATTATGGCTGTGTCGGTCAGCGCCACCGCGCTTAATCACCTTAAGCGGTTTGGAGAAAGCTGGAACCAATCCGGCAACTCAAGCCGGGTTGAACTGACCCTGCATTACATAGGCTCCTCCGCCTTCACCCCCCAAACCTGGCCTGTTATTTTTGATGCCATAGCTAGGCAGGACATAATTTTTCTCGACCTTATGGGTGCTCCCAGTGATTTCTGCGGTGCGTTGGTAAAAAGAGTAAAGGCGTTCCCCGGCCAACTGGTAGTGGTGGGGTCTTCCGGCATGGGCTTGAACAATAACACCAGGCTGGGTGAATTCAATCCCTCCGGCGCGAATGAGGCCAAAAAGAAAAAAGCCGGCTACGGCATGGCCATGCAGACCATCGCGGGCGGGATGGAAAAAGGGGAAACCGAGCTGTCCCCCGCAGTTGCCCGCGATCTGAAAAATTACACCTGGCTGGTCAGCTACTGGCACTACGCCACCCGGGAGAACATCAAAAACCTGGTCTTTCTGCTGGGCCGCGAATATGCGGGCTTCAGAGACATGCCCGAGGCCGAACCGCCAGTGACCCTGGAGGAAATGACCATCCTGGACTCCGCCAGGGGGCTCACCTACGAAACGACTGAGGCCTATTGGCGAGATAATCCGAAGGATCCCGACAAGCCCACGGTGTGCCTGCTGTTTTCTCCCACAAACTACCCGGTGGACACTCATCCGCTGGTTCACCTGATGGTGGAAAAGCTGCACGAGCGATTCAACGTTCTGCCTGTTGCCACTTTGAGGGTGGTGGATGAAGACGTAAAGCGCCTTGCAGAGTTCATAGAAGGCGAAGCGCAAGCCATTGTCAACCTTTTGCCCTTCCGCTTGGGCGCGGGGCCCCGGGGAGGCAAGCCCGAGCAGGTGATCAAACTTATTAAGCAGCTGAACATCCCCCTTATGCATCCGCTGCTTTTAAACCGTCAGACCCGGAAGGAGTGGCTGGAGGAAACCCGCGGCGCGCTGCCGGGCCCTTTTGTGGTTCACATCTTTCTGCCGGAACTGGACGGCGCGACAGAGTGCATTCCCATTGGCGCCATGACCGAAGGAAACCCGGACGCGCCGGATGGAGGATTCGGAGAGTTGGGCCTTATCACCGAACGTATGGAAAGGCTCTGCCGCAAACTGAGAAACTGGGTGACCCTGCGTCGTATTCCAAACCGCCGGAAAAAGCTCGCTCTTATCATGTACAACTATCCGCCCGGCGAAGCTCATGTGGCCCACGCCGCATTTCTGGACACCTTTGAATCGGTTTCCGCCATGTTGGCCATGCTGCATGAAAAGGGTTACGAGGTTGAACCGCTAAGTGGTGAGGAGATCCGAAGACGCCTCGTAAACGAAGGAAAGATCAATTCCCCCCGATGGCATCTGGCAGACCGGACACCGGACCTTATCGTAAGCAAAAAAGCAGTGCCCGATCTTCCGAACCCGGAAAAGTTCAGGCAAAAATGGGGCCCCTTTCCCGGGGAACTGATGTGTACGGAAGACGGCGTCATCATCCCGGGTTTTATCAGCGGCAATGTCTTCATCGGCCTGCAGCCGACCAGGGGATTTGGGGAAGAACAGGCAAAAAACTATCATTCCAAAGACATCCCTCCGCACCACCAATACGTTGGGTTCTACAAATGGCTGGAGCGAGAGTTCAAGGCCAACGTCTGTGTGCACATAGGCACTCACGGCTCGGTGGAGTTGGTGCCGGGCAAGGAAATGGCCATGAGCGGTAACTGCTGGCCCGATTACCTGATGGGCCAAATGCCGCATCTGTATTTCTACTACACCGGCAACCCATCCGAGGCCATGGTGGCCAAACGCCGCAGCCACGGAGTGCTCCTAAGCCATCTGCCTGTTCCATTCAAGCGAAGCGATCTATACGGGTCCCTGCAGACCCTGGAAGACCTCATGGGTCAATACGCGGAAGCGGAACAGATGGGTGCGGGCCGCAAGGTTGACCTGTTTAACGATATCAATGCGCAGGCCCAAGAGCTCGGCTGGCGCGATGCGGACCTGGAAGAGATCCACCGCCGCCTCTACGAATACAAGACATCGCTCATTCCCAGCCGCCTGCATCGCATAGGTCAGGGATACAGCACGGAAGAAACCACAGCGTATCTGGTTCAGCTTTTCAAGCTCTCAGGCGAAGATCGGCCTTCCCTCTGGGCCATCCTGGCTGCCCGTCGGGGTTGGGATTGGGAGAGTATGGACTCCTCCCCCCAATTGCACACCGGCCGGATGGACGCCCTTGAGTTGGAAGCCACGGAGTGGGTGCAAAGGCATGTGATATTGGGCGAACCGGTTTCCAAATCGGGAAAGGCGGATGAGCCGGCTCTGATTCAGCTGCGGGAAAAAGCTTTGCAGATGAAAGATTGGCTCACCAACAATCCCGAGCTTGAATCGTTTCACAACGGCTTGAACAGCGGGTTTATTGCGCCTGGCCTTGGCGGAGACATGTTCCGCAACCCGGAGGTCATGCCCAGCGGCCGCAACCTGTTCCAGTTCGACCCCCGCCAGGTGCCTTCGCCCGTGGCCATGCGCCGCGGAGCGGAAGTAGCGGAAAACACACTGGCGGAATACCGGAGACGAAACGGGGACTGGCCGCAATCCGTGGCCTTGATCCTTTGGGGATTGGAAACTGCGCGCACCCACGGTGAAACCGTTTCCCAGGTGTTCACTTACCTGGGGGTGCGCCTCAAAAGGCAGCAAGGCATGGGCGACCCCTATCTGGAGGTAATCCCCCCAAGCGAACTGGGAAGACCGAGGATCGATGTCACCATACAGATCTGCGGTTTTTTCCGGGATATGTTCCCCAACCTGCTTCCGATTTTGGCGGATGCCTTTGAGCGGGTCGCTCTTCTCAAGGAAACCGGCGAGCAGAACCACATCATAAAAAACGCCGCCCTGCTTAAGGCAGAGCTTATTGAGCAGGGAGCGGACGAAGACCAGGTGGATGAACTTTCCCTGGCCCGGGTGTTCGGTCCCGCGCCGGGCACTTACGGAACCCTGGTCAACGACCTGGTGAAAAGCGCGCATTGGCAGGCGGAAGGCGACTTGGTATCCGCCTTTTTGGACAGCCTGCAGCACGCCTACACCAAAAACCACTATGGCAGTGAACAGAGAGAGCTTCTTACCAGCAACCTCAAACGGGTGGAAATGGTCAGCCAGATCCGCTGCTCCGTGGATAGGGAAATCACCGACCTGGACCATTATTACGAATACTTCGGCGGCCTTTCCCGCGCTGTTGAGGAGTATTCCGGCAAAAGGCCCATTATGCTGATTTCCGATTCCACCTTGGGGCGGGTCCGCACCGAAGATATCTCATCCGCCATCGGCCGAGGCGCACGCACCAGAATACTGAACCCAAAATGGATTCAGGGAATGCTCGGGCACAAACACCACGGGGGCACCGAGATAGCCGAGCGCATGGAAAACCTCATCGGGCTTTCCGCCACCACCCATTCCGTGGACAACACCATCTGGGATGACGTCAACCGGACCTTTGCGTTGGATGAGGAGATGAGAAGGCTCCTGCAGGAAAACAATCCGTACGCTTTGCTGGAGATTATGGAAAGGCTTCTGGAGGCCGAAGCCAGAGGGTATTGGGAGCCTGATCCGGATGAATTCGATCAATTGAAGGAAGCCTACCTCCAGGCCGAAGGGGCTGTGGAGGAGCAGGTTTAACAATAAACGCGTCAATACACTCAGGAATACAACACTAGTTTAAAAGGGAGGAAAAAATGCTAAAACGCTGTCTTAGTACCATCAGGGGAACGTTGCTTGCCGCGGCACTTCTTTTCTATGCCGTCCCGGCATCTGCACAGGATGTAAAAAAGAAAGAAACCCCAAAGCCGGTTTCCATTCAGGAAATGGTCGTCACCAGCACCAGGTCGGAACGTTCGTTGGATGAAGTTGTGGCCCAGGTTTCGGTGGTTGACAAAAAAGAGATTAAAAAGCTGCCGGTCGTGCTTTGGGACGATGCCCTGAAGTACCAGGGCGGCATCTGGATCAGGAAAACCCGCGATCTGAGCATGGCCTCCGTCATGAACATGCCCGCCATCCGCGGTGTGGGAGGAAGCGGCAACAACCTTCTGCTGCTGGATGGCTTTCCGATAATGAACCCGGTGTCCGGCTGGCTCGCCGGCAACAACATCCCGTCCGCACTCATAGAACAGATTGAGCTGGTAAAGGGTCCCAACTCCTCGCTCTACGGTTCCTCGGCCATGGGCGGCGTCATGAACATCATCACCCAGAGCGCCAAAGATAAAAAATGGGAAGTCAATCCCCACGGTCGCGTGGGCAACTACGGCTACTGGGAATCCGGCGCCAACGTGGCCAACGATTTCGGCGACGCAAGCGTATCCGTGGGCTACACATACCGCAACGCGGACAACTACCTGTGCAGGGATAAAGACGGTCGCAGAGTCCGTCTGCCCGGGCACAGGCGCCCTGTAACCATTGAGCACGATGTGGAAAACCGCGAATCCAACGCGGATATGGCGCATGTGCGCGTGGGATGGGACATCAACGAAAACAACAAACTGGACCTGATAGCCGTGGGAGGCAAAAATGAGCAGGGCTGGGGTTGGTCTACATATCTGCCTGACTTTACACCGTCTTTGGATGAAGACGACCTGTTCATGGGTGTCCGCTCCAACCATAACCTGGGCAATGATTACAACTTGAGCTTCGGACTGTACAGCAACTACGTCGACGCCAAGAGAACAAGGGAAGAAATGTCCATGAACGCCGGCATGGGCAAAACCTCCTACTTCCCGGAAAGTCAGGACGTAACCGGTCACGAGTACGGCCTCCAGAGCAAGCTGACCAAATTCTTCGCCGATTGGGGCATCGTGACCCTGGGTGTGGACCTCACCCGCACATCAGCAAGCTGGGACTACACCAACCTGGAAAACGGCAAAAATATGGCCGACGTGTCTGAAGAAATCGGCAACATCGCCCCCTATCTTCAGTGGGAGACATCCTTCCTGGATTCCAATCTCCTCATCACCCCCGGCATTCGGGCGGACTTCCACTCCGAAGCAGGCAGTGCGGTTTCCCCGAAACTCGGCATCCGCTACAAATTCAACGAAGCCTTTTCCGTTCGGACCTCGGTGGGCCGCTCTTTCCGCTCCCCCACCATCCGGGAGCTCTACCAGCCCGCATGGATGATGCGCCCCGGCGTACCCTTTGTGGGAAACAAAGACCTGAAGCCCGCCACCATGTGGTCCGGCGATCTAGGCGTGGAATACAGATACATAAACAGATGTATTGTCACCCTTACGGGTTTCCATTCCAAGGGTAAGGATTTCATATCCGCTCCTGTTGTGAACAACATCCAGCAGTACAACAACATTGATGAAGTGGAGATCTCCGGCTTCGAGGCGGGCATTAAGGTCATGCTTATGAAGGGCCTGCACTGGTTTGGCAATTATACGTACACCGACGCCAAGAACACTGTAGAGGACGAACCTCTCACCTACGTGCCCCAGAACGTTTTCAACACCGGGTTTTTGGGCAACTGGGACATCAACAGCAAGTTCAACCTGGAAGGCAGCCTGATAGCCAATTGCTACACCAGGCTTCCCTATAAAGTGGGCATGGGCCGCTCCGCAACCATGGAGTGGGAGAACCGCAACGTCCTGGACGGCGGCATTGTTCTGGGTTACGACAGGCTCATGACCATCGGATTCAAGGCCACCAACATCACCAACAGCAAATCTTTCACAGAAGGTATGACTTATGGCTCAGGCCGCACCTTCTGGGTGGAGATCGGATTCACTCTGTAGCACAACGGGGTATACCGACCATCGGTCTCTTGCTCAGAAGGAAGACTGCCATTATGAAAAAGACACAAAACCACGTTACACGCGACACTGTCACGAAACATGAAACCAGGGTATGGAGGCAATGGATCTGGCGGTCGGGTATGGGCGAAAGACCGTTGTCGCCGGCATCAACCAGGAGATGCTCAAGGGACAGTTCATCTGCCTCTTAGGGCCCAACGGCTCGGGGAAGACGACCATTTTAAGGACCCTGTCGAGGCTCCTCTCCCCGTTGAAGGGAGCAGTATATCTTAACGGCCGCATGTTAAACGACTTAAACTCGGTTGAACTGGCCAAAACCCTGGCAGTGGTTTTGACGGAAAAGCTGTCTGCCGGTTTGATCACGGCATTCGAGTTCGCCGCCATGGGCAGGTATCCCCATACGGGTTTTCTCGGCAAGCTGTCTGAAGAAGACATACAAAAGACAAGAGAGGCTTTGCTGCTAGTCAATGCAGGGGATATCTCAGACAGATATTTTAATGAGCTGAGCGACGGGGAAAAACAGAAGGCGATCCTTGCAAGGGCGCTGGCCCAGGAGCCTGAAGTTATTATCCTGGACGAACCGACCCTTCACCTCGATTTGAAACACAGGATTGAGCTTATAGCCATCTTACGTAATTTTTCCAGAGAGAAGGGTATTACGGTAATCGTGTCCCTTCATGATGTGGATCTTGCCCTTAAGATCTTGGAGATAGTGGCGCTTGTAAAGGACGGGGCAATAATGGCATGGGGACCTCCGGATGAGGTCCTGAAAGAGGATACGGTGGCACGGTTATATGACCTTGATCGTGCCCGTTTTGACAGGAAGCTCGGTACTATCGAGCTGATCAACAGCAGTAATGGCAGGACGGCCTTCGTGGTAGCCGGCGGGGGAACCGGCACACCCATATATCGAATCCTTTCAAGGAGCGGCCTGCGCCTTATGACCGGAGTCATCCATGAAAATGATATTGATTACCATATTGCCCGGTCTATCGGGGCAACAGTAATCTGCGAAAAGCCATTTAGGAAAATCAAGAAAAGCAGACTGCGCCGTTCATCCACCCTCCTGGAGAAAATTGACGATGTTATTGATTCCGGATTTCCTATAGGGTCATCAAACAGGCGTAATCTGAAATTGATACTCAATGCAGTTGAGGAGGGTAAACGCGTCTATACCCTCCGCAGCAGGAAGGCGGCTCATAACCTGTATGGTGAATCCGCTGAAAAACTGATTTATTGCGGAGGGTGTCGATCTATCTTAGAGGAAATCATGTACCGTGAAACGTGAAGCGTGAGGAGAAATTATGACATCTTTTACGTTACACGAACCACGTTTCACGGTACACGAAATTAAAGGAGGTGATAATAACAGAGATTTGACGTTACCTTTAGCACGAGAAGGTTTAACAAAAAAGACAGGGTGGGAGACCCGCCAAAAGTCCACCTCACCCTGCCACCAGCCAACCTGATGCAAAAGGAGATCCGGTTAAACTGGCATTTTTATGCTACCACCGGACCTCCAGAAAGTCAAACGTGAACGTGTTTCGTAAGGCATACACCGTGAAGCGTGAAAGCGTGAGAGGTGCATGTTACACGTTAAGCAAAAAGGAGGAGGTTCGAAATGAGAAAGATTTTTAAGATGGCGATGGCGTTATTTGTTTTGACTTTGTTTCTGGCCTTGCCAGGGATTGGTTTGGCCCAGGAGTATACGACCGGGGAGGAGGCTAAAAAGGAAGAAAAGGCCAAGGATGGGGAGGAGAAAAAGACTCTCAAGTTGGAAGAGATAGTAGTGACGGCTACGAGAACAAAGACCCCTGTTATGGATACACCGTCTAATATCTCGGTGATTACAGCTACCGATCTGGAGGCGATGGATGCCAAAAATGTGACTGAAGCCCTGAAAAAACTGCCTGGTATATACTACACCAATGCCTCTGGTCTGGAGCCGAAGATATCCCTCCGTGGTACCAGAATTGGGATGAGCGGCGGGGCACTCGTATTGGTTAATGGCATTCCTGTGAATATGGGGAAATTTGGTTATACTGATTTTGAAGCTATTCCGGTTGATAATATCGAGCGGGTAGAGGTAGTCAAGGGGCCGATGTCAGCCCTTTATGGCGGAGATTCAGCCCGTGGAGTTATCAATATTATTACCAAACGTGGCGGCGGTCCCATAAATGGCAAAATAAGTACCATCCTTGGCTCTTATAA
>JAGHEC010000438.1 GCA_021159525.1 Deltaproteobacteria bacterium
AGATAATACATTTGCCCATGCCCAGGCATATAGCCGGTTCAGGACATCAGCCGGATTAGTAATCATATCTCCAGTTGAAGCCGATCCCGGCCCCGGACCGGGTGCCGGCCTTGCTCTCCACGGAAAGACCGGGGGTGATCTCCACTTCCACCACCACGTCCTGCTTGGCATCTTCAAGCTCCTGGTCTATGCCGACATAGACATCCTCGCTAACATACTTTCCGGCCGAGACCGTGGGACCGTTTTCAGGCTTGCCCCCTTCATCCCCGCGGCTGAAGCTGAGGCGGTCCACGCCCAAAAGCCCACGCGTCTTTCCCACGTTGTCGGGCATGCTGCCCCCCGAGAGCTGGCTGATGGAGGCGGCAAGCTGATAGGCCTGAAAGGGGTTGAGCTTTGCCACGGACTGGCCGAACAGTATATTTGCCATGATCTCGTCCTGCGGCAGGGGGGGCTGGGAAGTCAGAGTTATCCGGAATCCGTCCACAGGACCGGAGACACGGACCTGGGCCTCGACCCCGCCTGCAGCCACCCGAGCGGATATATTGAGCAAGGGCACGGCCGGGGTTTGGCCGTCAAAGGCGATCTCGCCGTGGGTGATATGGAAGGTCCGGCCCAAAAACTGAAACGTGCCGCGCACCACCTGAAGCGCCCCCTGAATCGCAGGATTGTCCACTGGCCCCCGGAGCTTCAAGCTTCCTTTGAATTCAGCATCCAGTCCTCGGCCTCGCACAAAAAAGCGGCCCGGGATCCCGATGGAAAGGTCCATAAAAAAGGACCTGGGATCCCGGGATGGCTTATCACCCTTCCCTTTTGACATTTCGGGGGGCAGGTTGACCTCTGAGACCGGTATGACGGTGATCTCGGGCGGGAAACGCCGGGGAATCTGCAGTTCGGTGCGATCAAGAATAATCCCGCCCTTGAAATCCAGATACTTCATATGTCCCGTGATGTCCAGTTTGCCGCTTGCAATGGACGTGACACTCTCTTTTCGTAAAAGGGTCGCCTGTTCGAGGGTCAGGTGCGCATCCAAGGGAAAAGGGGGTTCCATGTTCATGCGGCCCGAAAGCGCCAGGGTTCCGACCCCGCCATCGCCGGCCCTCAGGCTCTCCACCCGGACAGTCCGGCCCTCCCCCCTGAGACGACCGCTGATCCCGGTGAGAATGGCGCCTGTGTCCGGATTCTCGAGGCGGCCGTTTTCGATCTGGATGCAGCCGTTCAATGTCCATCCGGACAATGTCCCCCCTGCGCCCATGTTTACCGAGACCCCTCCGCTCACGATCTGACGGCCCAGGCCCGGCAATCCCTGGAGGGCTGCCAGATTCAGACGGCCCTGCACCCTGCCCTCGATCTGTCCGCCTCTGTCCAGGCCCAGGCTGAAAGGCCTCAGGGACACCCGGACCGGAAGGTGGACCGTAACCGTCAGGGGGGCCTGGTCCAGGCCGTAGAGGGTCAGATCTGCCTCCAAACGATTTCCCCGGCGGTCGGCAAAAACCCGGGTCTCGATAAGGAGGGCGGGCCGGCCTTCAACACGGGGGATTTGCCAGTTCTGCACGCACCCTTCCAAATGTAATTGGGGATCGGACAGCAGGCCGGAAACATGGCATTCCGCAGACACGCTCCCGCTCAACTCACGGTGGATCAAGGGGTTAAGCCATGCTATGGGCATATCCTTGACCTGAACCCTTGCATCCAATGTGTTTCGGCCCAGATTCCCGCCGGCCCGGAGATATGCCTGTCCCTTTCCTGCCTGAAGATCCAGGCCGTCCAGGACGATCTTGCCTTTGTCAAGGGTCATCGTGGCCGGATGGACAAGTCTTGCCCCCAGTTCATGGTAAAGGGCCTCAAAATGCTCCAGCCGAAACCGCCACACCCCCTTGTGCGCCATGCTTAAATCGGCAAGGGCAAAGAGTCGTGCATCAGATGAATCGCTTGAAACCCGGTCGTTGGTCACCGATCCCCTGACCTCCACTTCGGCCCTGGCAGAATCAAGCCCGCCCCCGGCCGTGATCTTTATCTCCTGGATCCGCACCGGGTCGAATACCGCCCCTTCTCCCTTCACCTTGACCTCGGCCTCAACGGGCCATATCCGGTCTGCTCTGGCCGTGATCCCGAGCCTGGCCATAACGCCGTCCCTGTACCGGAGATCCGTGAAATCGGCAGTCACCGTGGCCGCCCCCTCAGGGGCTGCCTTGCCCGCCTTTATGCAAAAGTCCCCTGTTCCTGCCACATCCAGGCCCAGGACGGCCTTCAGGAGCTCCATGGATCGAATCGTGCCCTCTGCGGTCCCGGAATAATCCTTTTCTCCAGGACCCGCCAGAAAATCTGCATACAGCTTCATTCCAGGCAGGCCGGCCCTTACCCCGGAGATGGAGAAGGCTTGGTCAGACAGGGCAAAGCCGGCCTCCAGTTCCATCGGCTGCTGAAGCGCCACTCCCTTGAGCCTAATCAGTCCGCACGGTTTTTCGGGGAGATTGTCGGCCTCAATCCGCGCATGCAGGGCCTTTATTTTCAGACCATTCAGCTTAAGCCCTTCGGCTGACACATCCATGTGCCCTTTGAAATCATCAAGCACGCCCTTTATCCGGCCCCGGGCCTCCGCACGGCCGGAGACCCTGAGGGCGGCAGACGCGCTCATTCGTGACAGGTCCTTGATCAGAAAACCATATTCCAGATCAAATGTCCTATTTTCCAAGCTAATCCTGCCATCCACATCGAGGTCAAAGCCGTCCGCCGCCATGTGGGCCGTTTCCACGGCAAGCACGCCCTCTTTCAGCAGTCCGCGGGCGTGGAGAGCCGCCTCCGGACCCACTGCCTTATCAAACGGGCCGGGGAGACCCGAGATATGGGAAAAGACCATGCCCACATCCATCTTGACCTGTCGGGCCCGAATATTTCCCTGTGTAAGGGCCTGAAGGGTCAATTGTCCGTCCACATCCCCGGCCTTTGCCGGGAACAGGGAACTCATGCGGTCAACCCGGGCCAGGACGCGACCGGCTGCATCCCCGGTTGCAGCGTTAATCCGGGCATCCTGAAGCCCGGCCGTCATCCCGGGACCCGTAAGACTCAGGCGCGTCAGATGCCATTTTACAAAATCAGGGCTGGCCCCGGCCATATTCACATGCAGCGGACCTGTAAGCCCGGGAATCCCGGGGATGTCGATCTTGTCTGCCTCGGCCAGAACAAGGATCTCTTGAAGTCCCTTGAAATTTTCTCCAAAAACCGCATGCACTTCCAGTTTGATATGAGTCAATTCCGCGTTTGAAAACCTTAGTCGCCCCAGCCGGGTCTCTGCCGTAACCTCGGGTCGGGTAAAAGGCCCTTCCGCGCTCAGGTGGACCGGTCCCGGGGCCCTGTGATGAATGCCCTTTCCCTCAAGAAACCGCAGGATGTTGAGGGGATCCATGGTCCCTGCCATCTCAAAGAGGCCCCGTTCAAGGTCTGCACTCCCGTGCCCTGATATGGTGGTTGCAGGGGCACTGACGAGGAAATTCTGAATCTCGACCTTCCTGCCAGGAAAAACAACGCCCTGTACATGCACATCCAGATTCAGCCCCCCCAACCCTGCTCTCACCTCCTCCGGCGCCACGCGAGGCTCCGCCGCGATCTGTCCGTCCACAGTCACGAGCATGGCATCCTTGATGCTTAGGCCAAGATCCAGGCCGGCACTCCCACATCCGGCTATGTTTAGATCCAGCCGTCCTTTTACCCTGGAGACAGGACCGTTCGCAGACAACCCCAGTTCCATGCCCGCGGCCTCTGACAGGCCCATCAGACCTGTGACAAGACCTCCTTTTGATTCGCGATAATGCAGCTCCACTCTGATATGATCGGTCTTGAGGTCATAATCGGCCGTCAGGCGGAGAGCATCCTGCGGTCGGTTCAGGTCCCGGATCAATGCCCTGATAGCGATCCCATGGTCCTCGGTTCCCACATCTGATTCCAGACGGTAGGACCGGGCCTGCCCTGCCGCCTCTTTTGCCGCATCCACACGATCGATCCGGATCTCACGGACCATGATGCGGGAAAGCCAGGCAAAGGATCCCTTCTCATGGATCTGCTCTTTTTGAGGAGGGCCTGTGCCCGATTCGGGGACACGGGAGATAAGCAGGCGGGTCATGCGCAACCATTGGACATCCAGCCGGCCGGCAAAAAGGGATACAGGACTGAGCGAGATATCCACCCCGCGGCCCTCCAGCCAGGCCCCCCTTTCATCGGAAACAGCAATGCGCTCCACCTGTATGGAAAAGGGAAGCCACCCTTCCAGGCCCTCAATGGTCATCCGAAAGGCCTCGGTCCGGGCAGTGGCCGATGCTATCCGTGCGGCAAGATAATCCTTGGCCCACCGGGTCTGGAGCCCCATCCAGACGAGGCCAGAAAACAGGAGACATCCCAGGGCTGAAAGGAGAAGCCATCGGAACCAGCGCGGACGCATGGTCGCTCCCGTTTTGTTTTGAGGTGTTATTGTCATTTAAAACGACTGGCCGATGCTCACGTAAAGCTGAAAACTGTTGTCAAGGTCCTTGCGTTTGTCGAGGGGCACGGCCACGTCCAGCCGGATAGGACCGATGACCGTATAATACCGCAACCCCAGCCCGGCCCCGTACATCATATCCTGGTCCTCGAAATCAGGAACCCTGTTCAGAAAAACCGTACCCCCGTCCAGAAACGGGACCAATCCAATGGAATCGCTGACCCTGAAACGGAACTCCACGGAGAAGGTAAGCACCGAGAGACCGCCCAGGGGAACATTGCCCTGCACAGGCCCGGCAAGCTGATAGGCATACCCCCTGACCGAACCGCCGCCCCCTGCATAGAAGCGAAGGTCAGCCGGCACTCGATCATGGTCGATGCCGTAGATCTGGCCAAAGGCCGCCCGTACTGCAAAGACCACCTTGTCGCCCGTGTTGAAATTCCAGTAGGCGCTCCCTGACAGGAGATAGCGAAAAAAGCGGACATCTCCGTCTCCCACATCCTGATATGGAGACATGGCAAGGGAGAGTTCATATCCCCGGGTGGGGTTAAGGAGATCCTCTCTTGTATCGTAGGTTCCGGCGAGGGGAAGGTAAGCGAGGGCCCGGGAAGTGCGCTGATCTTTGGTCTTCTCCTTCACCCGGCTGCAGCGGAATCCCAGGCCCCCGCCGGCTGAGAAATGCTGTGTGAACTGTCGCTTGACCAGGGCAGAGGCATCCACCGATCTGGCGTTATAGGCGTCCGTGGTCTCGTCGTTAAAGGCACTTCGGCCGATCAAGACGTTTTTCTTGCCCAAAAACATGGGCTTGTCGAACCGGCCGAACGCGGTGCGGATCCGTCTGTTGAATACTGCACCTGCGGTCAGTTTTTCCGCCTTGCCCAACAGGTTTCGGTGAGTCCAGTTTCCGCTGATTCCCGGCCCATAGTCGGTGGTGTATTCCATGCCCAGTTGGATGGTGCGCGGGGCCCGCTCGGTGAGCCGGACCGTTATGGGCAATCGGTCCTGATCGTCCACATCCCCGGGGTTTTCGAGCTCCACCATGCCGAACAGGTTGGTGTCAAACAAGATCCTCCGGGCCTTGTCCACAAGACGGAGATCATAAGGCGCCCCTTCATCCCAGGGGATCAGGTTCTGGACATATTCGGGATTAACCCGATCAAGGCCCGTGATGCGGGTTTTCCCGAAAAGGGCGTAGGGACCGGGCGTGACCCGGAACCACACCCGCACCTGGTTTGCAGCAAAGTCGGCCGTCACCTCCCGTTGGACGATCACGGGAAAGGGATAACCGTTGTTTTTGTAGTGATTAAGGATGGACTTTTCAGCCTCCACTACCTTCGCGGCCGCATAGGGCGCACCTTCAATAATGCCTGCCTCTGCCGGCGCGGGCGGGGCAAGCCCATCAACGGCTCTCCCTGCCAGGGTAATGGACGGCTCACCCAAGGTGAAACGGGGACCGGAATCCACGCGGAATTGAACGGTCACGGGTTCCGGCAGGTCTTGGACGGCTTCAGGCCCTGGCAGGATCTCCAAGGCCACATGTGCCCTGAAATAGCCAAAGGATCGAAGAACGGCCTTCATCTCGGCCATGTCGGCCTCGGCCCGTCGCCTGAGCAGGGCTATGGATGCGGGCCATTCGCCCTCCTTTTGGACCGTGCGGGAGACCTCGCGAAGGAGTCTCTTCATCTCTGGAGGGTCTTCGGGCACGCCCTGAATCACCACAACATACGAAAGCCCGGCCCCGGGCGCCAAGGCCCTGGCCCATGCAGACCCAAAGAAAGCCGGACAGGCCATGAAGATACATGCGGGAATGAGGAGCACGCGGATACGGGCGGTCATTCTCCCTTTCATGTGTCTGGACCCGCATCAGACATGGATCTGGATGGGAAACGGCGAGGCCTTTTCCGCCATCTTGCGCAATCGAGACTCTTCACACTGGAGTATGTCCAACAGCATGAGGGCCTCGCCCGCGCCGAAGCTGAGGCGCCGTCCCTCCTGATCGGTGATAAGGACCCCCTCATCAACAATCCGGATGGTAAATTTTACCCTGACATCCGTCATCTGACGATCTGCGCCTCCGACAGTTCCAGGGCCGCGGCCTATAGGCCATCGGTCCCCGGTCTGCTCAAGGGAGTCCCCCGCTGCCTCGCTTTAGTTCATTTTTGACGGCCATCATGTAACAGCTCAATAACTGGGGGCAGAAGCGTTTTTCTGACGCGACTGCCGGGAGGGCGTCGTCTCTTTGTGACTTATCAGTGGGGGAAGCCGCAGCTCGACGAATGCGAGAATGCCAAAGGGGCAAGCCTGCCCGCCATTGCCTTGTTACCCATGTTACTTCCTTCTGCCATCGCAGATCCACGGGAC
>JAGHEC010000332.1 GCA_021159525.1 Deltaproteobacteria bacterium
ATGTTATTAAACTCACAAAAAAAATCCACTCCCTGGAAAGGATACAGGGGTTCCTGAATCCCAATGGGATGGAGGGATCCCGGACCCGCCTCTTTGAAAACCTGGAGGCCCTGGCCCTGTTTGGCTACAGCCATAATGAACTCAAGGAAATCATTCTCATTGCCCTGGGACACACGGCCCTGGGACGCATCATATCCGGCAAGGTCAATGAAAAGGCCTTAAAGCCGGTAACCGACCTGGCACGAACGTATGATCCTCAGCAGGCCCTCAACCTGCTCCGCTACTGCAGGCTGATGACACTGGCAGAAACAGAGGCTGCCCGGGGCGCTGAGCTGACCCACGAGCAGCTTCAACAGCTCTTTGAGCTTTATGAATCCGCCGTCAGCATTGTCTTCAACCGGGACCTGGACTGGGATCAGCTTCTGGACGAAAAGATCGCCGCCATGGGGGGCATTCACAACCGAATCGTCCAGAAGATACTCATGATGATGAATTATTTCGAATTCCTCGACAACTGGGCCGAACTGAGGCAAAAGGGCCGCATGGAGAAGGAGGCCCTGGCGGATTATGATAAACATCGGTTAAAAAGAATACAAAACATCATCCGGCTCGTGGCCAGGATAGAGTATTTCGAGGAGATGTACCTCAATTTTGATCCCATTCAACTGCCTGTTTTCCATAGAAAATTCCTTGCTCTCACCTTTCATGGAACCTGGCATCTCTTCGAAAGAATGGCCCCTGAAAACGTTTTTGTGCTCCTCTGGATCGCCGTGAATGTGGCCCGGGGGGAAATCGTCAATTTCAACCCGGTTCTGGCTGACGTAGAGACCCTCGACATAGAGAAACGGATCAAGAAGGTGGAACAGGAGGCAGACTCTATCAATACTGAACATCTGAATTTGAGTGTTCTCAATGAATTCAGCAACCAGCTTTACCGGGAAAAGACCTCCTTCATTATGGGCACCGGGTTCCAACTGAAAGTATCTTCCAAAACCCAGGCCCTGGAGATCTCCTACACCGACGTTGCCCACGATATCGCACGCCTCAGGAAACTGTCCCAAGAAATAGAGGGCCGTCCAATTTCGGATATGCCGCTAACCTCCCTCAAAACCCTGGAAACCCTCTTCTCAAACCTGGAGGCGTTTTATCAAAGCCACCTGAGGATCATTCATGAGACAGACCCTGCGCCCAGCATCCCGGTGAGACAAAAAAGGTGGTTTCATGAGGTTGAGGAATCAAGGACAGCCCTTCGATCCAATTTTTTAAGTGTCATGTTCCGACCCCAGTCTGTTTATTCGGATATGGACGCCCTCTATCGCAACGCTCCAACCCTGTTGAGCTTTCTGATCCCGGAATTCATGGCCCTGAAGCATCTGGATCTCTCCGGGCACTTGTATCTGACCGACCCCATAACCGATTACATCATTACCGCAACCCGAAAGTTTCAGGCCCTCGTAGTCCATGACAGGAAGAGCTACTACAATACAGAGTTCCTGCACCGGCTCGCCCAAAAGGAATTCGGACCCATGGCCGAAGGAATCATCGGGGTAAGCGAGGTCCAGATGGAGACCCTATGGGCCATCGTGGACCACCTCAAAGGCAATCCAGACCTGATGAATGCACTCACCAACTCCCTGATATTCCAGGATATTGGCAGAGTTCCCGGGCTCAGGGAAAAATACAGGGATAAGATCAATCCCGCTGATCTTGCCGATGCCGGGGCATTTCTCGTGGAAAAAGAACAGATTGCCGAGCGCTACAAACTGACCGAGCGGGCCAAGTCCTATCTCATTTTTTTGATCAGGCATCACAGCCTGCTTCACCACACAATTCGAGGCGAAATATCATTTGCCGCCCTCCAATCCACTGTCAGCCCCGGGGACAGGGACCTCTTCGACGCCTTCTTGATCGCTTCCTTTGTCAGCCTCTCTGCGATAAGGGAGGATCTGATCCTGGAGGATCTGGCCATCCGCCTGTTTCAGATAAGGGCCATGTCCCACCGGATCATTGACGGTGAGACGACCCTGGAGGAGGAGCTAAACAAGGTCTTTCGGAAACGAGGCGCCCTCTTCTGCATTATGGAGAGATACCGGAACAAGGGACTTCCGGAAGGGACTTCTCTTGATGACTGCCTGGAATCGGGCGACTGGAAGGGGGACGACCCCTCGAAGATCCTTGCCGCCGGAAGAATGATCTTCGCCACAGAGAGACTCCTGAGGCTGCGGGGCATTCGATATGTTGAATTTCAAGACCTTGTGAACATGATCCTGAAGGCCCCCCTTCGGTATATTCACAAAAAGCGAAGGTTTCACAATGTGGGCTATGCCACCTTTGAGAAGGAGGCCTACGAGGCCTTTCGCATCTACAGGACACTTCAGGCCCTGGTCGAGCCGGCCAGGCACTTTATCCTTGATCAGCTCATCGGCGATAAGGTGCGGATCTTCGGTTACGAAAAGGTAAGCGGCTTTCTTAGTTATGAAAACCAGATCAAGCTCCTTCTGATAGGGCTGCTCGGCGTTCAGGAGATGAAGGAAGACAACTTGCCCATATCCATCAGTTTTTTGAACATGATTCAAGAAATCGACAGACGGTATGAGGCAGTCAACGACTTTCTAAACCGCCTTTCAGTGCAGCAGATCTGGGACGAGAAATATCCTGCAACCCATCTCTGGAACAACAAGGTGGGCATCATTCTGCAAAAGGATCAGTATCCGGGCATCCTTTGCGTAGATTTTCAGGACAGGATCTCCATCTCCCGAAAGATTTCCTATATGTCATCCATCAACGATCTGGAACAACTGAAAAATTATTTCCATTACAGCCTGAGGTCCTTAAGAGCCTATCCCTTCAATACGGACGACTATGAGCGAGGCCTCGAAGAGGCATTTGAAAAACGGATGACCGAAATCACCGACATGATCTTGAACCGCGCAGAAAACCAGATGGGACTGGTCAAGGATTTCGAGGATCTCCATCACCTGGTGAAGGATCTGCTGGACCGCTCATGGGATCTCGGCTTTTCTCCCGAGCAGAAGCACCGGCTCAATGATCTGTATGAAATGCGAAAAGACGCCCTGAAGCGGGAGAAGCTTAGGGAGGTTGAAGGGCTCTTAAGAAACATCCACGAAATGGATGAGCTGATGGACTGCTGGCGGGGCATCAAGTGGTATCTGCAAAAGAACCGCCGCTACTTCGGAAAGGAGTTTGAGTACCTGATTGCCGCCAAATTTGACAAGGCAATGCATAGCCTCGCCGCCGGTTGACACCGAGCTGTTCTTAATAATACTTCTTGAGCAATTCCTTGGTCTTTACCACGTTCATATTCAACCCCAATTCCTTTCGATCAAATCCCATGGCCATGCCCAAAATCTGGGTCAGGTAGAGCACGGGAAGGTTATATGTCATCCCGAATTCCGATTCGATGCTTTTCTGATTTCCGTCGTACATGACCGCACAAAAAGGGCATACCAGACACAGGGCATCCGCCCCGGCCTTTTTGAGGGCATCCAATTTTTTATTGCTGACCGATGCAGCGAGCTTTTCATCGACAGGGAGCACTGGACCGCCGCAGCACATCTTTTTGGTGGGATAATCGACCACCTCGGCCCCGGTTAGGGCCACCAGCTCATCGAGGGATTTGGGGTCTTCCACATCGTCAAAATGATCATGGGCCTCGGACGGCTTCAGATAATGACATCCGTAGTGGCTTGCAATTCTCAGCCCGCTCAGGTCCTTTTTCAAACACGCCTTTATCTTCTTCTCCCCGACTTCTTCAAACAGGATCCGGGCAAAATGCCTCACCCGCGGGCTCTCCTTGTATTCAAGGCCCACCGCCTTGAGCCGTTCATTGATCCGGGCCCTTTCCGCCTCATCCCATGCCAGACGATGTGCAGTCTCAGCCAGTGCCGATGTGCACGAACTGCACAGGGCACAGATATCAAGACCGTTTGTCTGGGCAAGCGCCAGGTTATAGGCCGCCAAGACATCTGAAGATTCCATATCCGCGGCCTTTATAGGGAAACCGCAGCACATAAACCGTTCCATATCCACCAGCTCAATGCCCAGGGCCTCTGCCGTCTTTCTGGCGGACAGCTCGTAGTTTCTGGCCCTTGCAGGGATGGTGCAGCCTAAAAAGAATGCATATTTCATGGATTTTTTCCCTTAAGGTATCACCTTCATAATTAGCGCCTGAACGAAAACTCCTGTTCAGGCAAACTCCGAATATCGAAATCCCAAATCCGAAACAAATTCGAATATCAAATCACAAAATGGCCTAAACTAAGACGCTGCAAATATTATCTTTTTGGCATTAGGACATTGGTTTTTCGGTCATTGTTTCGTATTTCGTGCTTCGGATTTCGAATTTCTTGACCGAAAAAGCAGGGGGTTTCGGTCAAGCACTAATTGGGGGGATAACAGCGACCGTACCACCGGGGCAGGAAGATTTTTCTTCCGCCCTCCCGGCAGTCGCGTCAGAAAAACCCTCCTGCCCCTGTTCATTGAGCTGTTACCCCTTAAGCGTCAGATCTGCGGCAGGTTATGCCGGAAACCCGTGTGGACAGCCCAGATCCATTGAAAAAAGCCGCATCTATCTATTCCAAATGAGTTGCCTCAATGTCCCGCCACGGCCAACTCAAACAGCTCATGAATGGATTCACAAGCGGTGGGCAGCTCGGGCAGCCCCGCCTTGGCCCGTTTCTTGTTGTCGAAATCGTCAATGGGATAGATCCGTCCATCCCCTTTGACGAGCTTCAACTGGGCCCGGATGCCTGCGGGCGCATGACCTTCCCTGATGGCCATATTTTTTAAGACGGTCATGAAATCGGTAATGCTGACGCCCTGAGGGCATCTCTCCTGACAGGCGTAGCAGCTTGAACAAAGCCATATGAAATCACTCTGAAGTATCTCTTTTTTGAGGCCGTAAAGGGCCATTCTGATAATCCGGGTGGGATTGAACGCCTTGTTAACAGCCGATATAGGACAGCTTGCCACACAGGTACGGCAGGTAAAACAGGCCGAAATCATCTCCCCCCCTGGCTGTTTCGCCAGTTCCCCGACAAATGCAGGATCACTCTGACCCAGATCAATACTCCCCATCATATCCCCTCGATTCCCAACTTCCTCAATTATTTAATCCTTCAATCCCTACATCTCGTTGATCATGCCTATGATCTGATCCTCGCCAAACCCCTTCAGGTTGATCGCCCCTGACCGGCATGAGGCCACACAGAGACCACATCCCTTGCACAGGACCGGGTTGATCGCCATCTTTCCCTTAAAAGGCCCTTCCGTTATGGGCGATGGGGCCGAATAGGGACAGATAGCCGCACAGACGCCGCATTCGCTGCATGCCTGGGGGCTTACAAAGGCGACGGCGCCGCTCATGCGGACCCGCTTTTTCGCCAGCAGGGTGACTGCCCGCGAGACCGCGGCCAGGGCCTGTGCCACAGACTCATCGATGGGTTTGGGGTAGTGGTTCATCCCGCATAAAAACACCCCGTCTGTGGCAAACTCGGACGGCCCCAGCTTGGCGTGGGCCTCTACAAAGAATCCATCGTCATTCAAGGGGACCTTGAAAGCCTGGGAAAGCCTTGCCTCGTCATGGGGCACAATGGCAGCTGCCAGGGAAACAAGATCGGCGTGGATCACCAGTTCCTGATCCAGCACACGGTCGGTCACCGCAATCTCAAGCCTCCCATCCATCCTGGAAACCCTGGGCTTTTGATTCACGGAAAAGGGGATAAAGATAACCCCGGCAAGGCGCGCCTTTCTGTATAGATATTCCCTCTCCCCATAGGTGCGGATATCCCTATACAGGATATAGACCCGCATGTCCGGGTTCAACTCCTTCAGGTGAAGGGCGCTTTCAATGGCATGGGTACAACAGACCCGCGAACAATAGGGCCGGCTTGGTTCCCTGGAGCCGACACACTGGATGAAGACCGCCGACCGGATGTCTTTAAGGGCCGGATCATCTTCCATGAACCGGCGATCAAGCTCCAAATGGGTGACCACACGGGGATCTTCACCATAAAGGTATTCCTCAGGCCTGGATTCCCGTGCCCCGGTGGCAAGGACCGCGATCCCGTGTTCCACCACGCATTCATTCTGCCCGGATGAAAGGGTGGTCTTGAAATTCCCCACAAACCCCTCCACATGCGCCAACTCGGTATTCAGGCAGACCTTGATATTGGGATCCGATTCCACCGCCTGGATCAGATCGGAGAGGTGCTGTTGGATATCCTCCCCTCTCCATGTCTTAAATAAACTCCGGGCCTGTCCGCCAAGAGACCCGGCCCGTTCCACCAGCGCCACCTCGTAGCCCTGTTGAGACAGGGCCTTGGCGGCCTTCATCCCGGCAATGCCTCCGCCCACCACCAGGGCACGCTGATTAATGTCCAGTTCGGTCTCATCCAGGGGCTCCAACAGCGTTGCCTTGGCCACGGCCATGCGTACCAGGTCCTTGGCCTTTTCCGTCGCCGATTCAGGATTATCCTTATGAACCCAGGAATCCTGGTTCCGGATATTGGTCATTTCAAAGAGATATCGATTGAGCCCTGCATTCACCAGGGTCTCCTGAAAAAGGGATTCATGTGTCTTGGGCGTACATGCGGCCACCACAATCCGGTTCAGGCCTTGCTTCCTAATCGCTTCTGTCAGGGCCTCCTGGGTATCCTGGGAGCAAGTATAAAGATTGTCCGATACGTATTCCACATATGGAAGCGACAGGGCATAGTCCCTCACCGCCGGGACATCCACCACCCCTCCGATGTTGATGCCGCAATGGCAGACGAAAACACCGATGCGGGGACGCTCTCCCTGGATGTTGCGCTCTTCCGGCACAGATGCCTCCCGGATGAGGGTATTGCGGGCCGGGCTCAGGAGGGCGCCGGCCTCGGCCGCTGCAGAACTGGCCTCAATAACAGACTGGGGGATGTCCTTGGGCCCCTGAAACGCGCCGCAAGCATAGATCCCCTTCTTGGATGTGGAAACCGGGTCAAAGGAGGTGTTTAGGCAAAAATTCCCTTCAGTCAGGTCGATGCCAAGCCGGGCCGCCAAGTCAAGTGTCTCTTTGGACGTTTCAAGCCCCACCGAAAGAACCGCCATATCAAATGATTCCTGAACAATCTCTTCCTGTTCGTTCACATAAGAAATGATCAGATCATCCCGGCCGGCCACGGTTTCAATGGCCGGGACCCGGGAGCGGATAAACCTCACCCCGTGTTTTTCCATGGCGTCTGTATAATAGCGCTCAAAGTCCTTTCCGTGGGTCCGCATGTCCATATAGAAAATGGCGCAGTCCAGGTCGCTTCCCGCGTGTTCCTTCGCGATCACGGCCTCCTTGATAGCGTACATGCAGCAGACCGAGGAACAATAGCTATGGCCGCAAGAATGGGTGTCCCGGGACCCTACACATTGAATCCAGGCAATCTTTGCGGGCGCTTGATGATCCGAGGGCCGTACCAGATGCCCCATGGTGGGGCCGGAGGCAGACAGGATCCGCTCGAATTCCATGGAGGTTATGATGTTGGGATGCCTTTCATACCCATAATGCTTCAATGGGGACGGGTCATAGGGCTGAAAACCAGGGGCCAGAATGATGGCGCCCACATTCAATTCAACGGTCTCATCCTTCTGGCTGTAATCAATGGCATGGACCCCGCAAGCTTCCGAACAGATGCCGCACCCACCGCTTCTAAAGTGCATGCACCGGTTTCGGTCGATAACCGGCGTATTGGGAATGGCCTGAGCATAGGGAATATAGACCGGTTTGCGGCCGTTGAGACCCATGTCATATTCCGAAGGGATGGGGACCACGCCGAATTTATTAATATATTCCAGCCGGATATGCCCTGTCGGGCAGACTGACACACAGGCCCCGCATCCCATGCAGACGTCGGTCCGCACATGAAAGGGCGTGTCCACTGCTATTTTTGCCCCCCGGCCGGTGAGGGTGATAGCGCTGTTTCCCATGCGCTCGCACATGCGCACACAAAGGCCGCACAAAATGCAGTCGTCCCCCTCCTTTTTAAACCGGGGCTCGCTGATCCCGTATTTTTTCGCCAGATCCAGAAGCACAGGCGCATCCGGGCAGCGGGCCAGGAGCAGCTCCACGATCAGTTTGCGGCCCTGATGCACCGCCTCAGTATCGGTAAAGACCTCCATCCCCTCCCATACCGGATAGTTGCAGGCCGTGACATAGCGGGTCCTCCGGCCGTCAAACAACTCCACGGTACAGAGCCTGCACATGCCCGCGGGCTCCAGGGCATCGTGGTGACAGCGTGTGGGGATGTCAATGCCATAGCGTCTGGCCACCTGGAGAAGATATTCTCCCTTTTCGGCCTGGACCTCTTTTCCGTTGATCTTGAATGTTATCATGAGAATTCCTTCATGCTACCTGATAACTACAGCATCAAACTTGCATGCCTCATAACAGATGCCGCATCGAATGCATTTTTCCTGATCCAGTTGATGGGGCTTCTTTTTCTCGCCGGTGATGGCCCCTTGGGGGCATTTTCGGGCGCAGACACCGCATCCGGTACAGGCCTCCGGGTCGATCTCATAATGAAAGAGGGCCTTGCAGACCCCGGCCTCGCACTTCTTGTCCCGGATGTGGGCCTCGTATTCATGCCGGAAGTAGCGAATGGTGGTCAGGACCGGATTGGGGGCCGATGTGCCCAATCCGCACAATGAGAATTTCTGGACCATGCCGCTCAGCTCCTCCAGGAGTTCAATATCGCCCTCTTTGCCGTTCCCTTCACAGATGCGGGTCAGAATATCAAGCATCTGTTTGATTCCTTCTCTGCATGGCGTGCACTGACCGCATGATTCCTCCATGAGAAAATCCAGGAAATAGCGGGCCACATCGACCATGCAGGTGTTTTGATCCATGACGATCATCCCGCCCGACCCCATGATGGAGCCCACCTTTGCCAGTTCGTCAAAATCTACGCCAAGGTCGAGAAACTGCTCCGGAATGCATCCCCCGGACGGCCCACCGGTCTGAACCGCCTTGAATTTCTTGTTTTTGGGGATACCGCCCCCGATATCGTAAATAATGGTGCGCAGGGTAGTCCCCATGGGCACTTCCACCAGCCCGGTGTTGACCACCTTTCCCACGAGGGAAAAGATCTTGGTCCCTTTGCTCTTCTCTGTCCCGACGGATGCATACCAGTCCGCGCCCTTGTCGATGATGATGGGAACATTGGCCCATGTTTCCACATTGTTCAGATTGGATGGCCCCTGCCGAAAACCCTTTTCTACGGTATGGATATACTTGGCCCGGGGCCGCCCGGGCAATCCTTCGAGGGAGGCCATGAGGGCAGTGGATTCGCCGCACACAAAGGCCCCGCCCCCCCGGCTGATCTGGATGTCGAAATCAATGCCCGAACCCAGGATATTCTCTCCCAATAGTCCTGATTCCCGGGCCGATTCAAGGGCCAGGGTCAGGTTCTTCACTGCCAGGGGATATTCATGGCGTACATAGACAAATCCGCTCCTGGATCCGACGGCAATGGCCCCGATGATCATCCCCTCGATAATGGCATGGGGATTCCCCTCCAAAAGGCTCCGATCCATGTAGGCCCCCGGGTCCCCTTCGTCCGCATTGCAGATAACGTACCGCTCGCCCGGGTGTTTGCGGCAGCTCTCCCATTTAACGCCGGTAGGAAATCCGCCCCCCCCGCGGCCCCTGAGGCCCGACGCCTTGATCTCTGCGATGATTTCCATCGGATCCATCTCAAAAAGGGCCTTCTCCAGGGCCTTGTACCCGTCTACGGCGATATAATCGCGGATGCTCGTAGGATCGATGATCCCATTCTTCCCGAAGACAATCCGCTTTTGGAGACGGTAAAACGGAACATCTCGTTCGTGAATGATCTTCTTCTTGCTGAGCGGATCCCTGAAGAGCCGGTTTTCCACCACTTCTCCACGCCCCACGGTCTTTTCCACGATGTCGGGGATGTGGGCCTCTGTTACCTGGGGGTAAAAAATCCCTTCCGGATGAAAAACCATGATCGGGCCCTTTTCACAGAAGCCGTGGCATCCGGTCAGTTTGATCTCTACTTCATCCTGGAGACCCTGGCGGCTCAATTCCTCCTTGAGGGCCTTGTAAACCTTTGCCGTCCCGTAGGCCGCACACCCCGATCCGGCACATAGGGAAATCAGCCTCTTTTTTTGCCTGCCCTGCGTATCCTTCAAATCGCGCCTGAGGGCCTGCAGGGCCTCTCGGTTGTTAAGCCTTCCCATCAGCGCCTGTTCTCCTTCATTGCCCGTCGCTCCTGTTCCGTATCACCTCAATAATTAGGGGGATAACTGCGAACCTAGTGCCGGGGCAGGAGAATTTTTCTTCCGCTCCGGGCCTCCGGGCTGGTCTCTTGAGTGACTTATCTGCGGGGGACACTTGCCCCCTCCGCATTCTCGACTTCGTCGAGCTGCGGCTTCCCCCACTGATAAGTCACAAAGAGAC